>JAYTZS010000314.1:0-9458 GCA_043741885.1 Bdellovibrio sp.
CGACGAGATGAACCCTCAGGATTCGCAGTCCCAATCCACAGGTCATTGTGAAAACGCCAGCCATTGATTGGGAGCTAAATCCAATGCCCTCATTTCGCGATCACTGAAATCAGTTTCACTGACCATGGTCTCAATTGACCTTGACCTGATTCATCACCAGAGCCCGAGGATTTTGCCGGATCTGTTGGATGTAGGTATTCAACCAAGAGGTTTCGGACCCTTTGTTCGTGGCATAGTCAGAGCCTGTCCATCCAAACCAGTCCCAGCAGCCATTTGGATTGGCCGGATAATTGGCCGAAGTGATCTGGGTCTGTGGAAACAAAATCATGACATTGTTTGAAACATCCTCAGCGTACTCGGCGTAGCCTGAGCGTCTAGCGAAACTCAATGCTCCCATCTGTGGACGGCGTGCCATCATTTCGTAATTGCTCACTCCGAGCAAATGGGTGAGTTGAACTTTGTTTTGATAGAGGCTCTGAAAATTTGCATCGAAGTCATCCGACATCTGACAGCCATGCAACGCCACATGCAAATCGCAAGCAGTGGGATTGTTGAGGCAAAACGGCGTCGCATAAAGATAGCCATAAGAGGCAAGTGAAGTTGGAGCGCCTTTCTGTTCAATCTTTTTCAAATGCAGAATGTTGAATTGACCCCGTACAAGTTTGCGTTCCAAGAGATGCTCTAAAATATCTCCGGCTGTGTCCCGTTGGCAATTTGCGATAAAGGGCACTCGGGTGTCGCTGCAGGAAAACCCATCCTCTCGTGTGGTTGGGAAATTGTGATTTCCGGGTTCCATCATCACTTTTAAGTCTGAAGCACTCACTCCAAGGCGCGAATAAAACTCTTTCAACTTGTCAGCCATTTCGGGCCTGACGATCTGATCGTTTTGGCCCTGGTAAATGAGGACTCTTTGCTTGGCGATGTTAGCGGTGTCAGCGATCAGATGTTTGGATTCAAAATCTTTAAGAAAATTCAAATCCATCTCTCTCGCTCTGCCGTCGGTCAGTGTTTCAGGGGAATGCGAACCCTCGGGGTGGCCCATGCAGACGGCGACAGACTGAAAAATTGGGTTCGAAGACAAAGGGACAATCATGGATTGATTGGCAGAACTTTTCGAATTTATTTGGGCTCCGCCAAAGCCCATGCTCTTCCAGATATTTGCGGTGTTCACTCCGAAACTGAAATAGCCGAGAGAGCCGAAGGTTTTCAGATTTTCCTGAAATTTATTTTCAGCACAGTAAAAAACGCCTCCGGCCACTGTGGCAACTCCAGAAAATTGATCTGAATAGATTGTTGCCATTTGCGATGCCATGAATCCACCAGAAGAAATGCCTGAGATGGTCAGACTTCTGGCCGAAGCATTCATTGCAACCAGAGACAAGAGAGCTAAAAGTAGAGATGCAGACATCGATAACCTCGTTGTTGTTGGGTTTCGACAAATAAGTGAGCAAGTGAGGATCCACTAGAGCAATCGACTCGGAAGATTGCTCGGGAGCTTGGAGCGTGAGCAGTCTATAAAAAAGTGAGAGTCTGCCGGCAATTGCAGTCGGCGGAATCTATGGTGATAAATTTTGAAATGAAAAAAAGAGCTCGATGAAAAGCTTAGGTGGTTCTTTAGAATAGCCGAGATAAAAGCAAAATCCATGTCGGATGCAGGATGAAATGTCACCCCGCTCCTCAGCACGATCTACCCATGAGTTAATGCGCTGGTGAATATTATTCATGGATTTGGCGAGCTGTCACATTCCTGACAATCCAAAGGAAAAAGTTGTGCTACACGTCCTTACTAATCAATTCCCCGGAGGTTTTATGAAAATTATTTTTTTAGCGACTATTTTGATTAGCTCATCAGCATTTGCGACTTCATGTTATGAGGCGCAGCTGTCAACTCCAGCGGGTATTCAGAACCGTTTTTGTTTTGATTCTGTCCAAATTAAAAGTTTGCAACAAGGATCACAGCTCATTATTCATGGTCAGGACATTCAGGGCACTTTCGCGACTTCCGAAATGCCAGTTGCCGCTCATCCAATTGTTCTCCAGTTAAAAACGAAGATAAATTTGTTCAGCCAATGGGACAGCGGATGTGGAAGTGGTGAAACTGCTGATTTGATCATTTCAGCTTATTCGAACGAAGGAGAATCAACGGAAGTCGTTGGTGCGCTAAATATCTCTGTTGAAACTTCAACAACAAATGATACTTGTCACTCACCTCCTCAGAAAGAGACAATTCATTTTCATTTGATGAAATAAGACGTGAACTCGTAATGACCAATTATTAAATTATTTACTGCCAGAAATTTCCCTCATGTTGCGGAAGAGGGCACGATTATTGGCAATTGCTTGAAGAAAGGCTGTCGACTGCAGCTTCTCTTTTTTTTGCCTAATTTTACACCAGAATTTATATCCTAACACCAGAATTGGTCTTGTCGATTTCATTAAAGTTTTTGTGTTTCGAACAGACTTTGCGCATTGCAATCAATTGTCAGCCTTTTGTTCGGATGAGAACAAGTTATAGCTTTTCGTCTCCGGCGATGAGAAATCCAAACCCATCAAAGGTTTTCAAAATGCTATGTTCCGATTTTGTTCTCAGACTTTCAATTCTGATGCTCTTTTTTTTAAGTTGCACGGTCCGCGCTGAATCATCAGAAGTTTTATCCTCTAAATCTTCAGCTCTATCTCTTCCTCAGCTTTTTTGGTCCGGCGATCTTCGTTATCGGATTGCGCAGGAAAAAGAAGATATCGATGATTTGAGAACCTTTCAACAACTGCGGGCCAGGCTCGGTTTCAAAGCTCAGCTCGACGACGAACTTGCAGTCAGACTTCGTTTAGCAACCGGAACATCAGCCATCAGCGGCAACCAAACTTTGGGGGATTCGAAGGATCCTGGAATGGCACGGCGAAGTTTTGGATTGGATCTCGCTTTCATAGACTGGCAGTTTGATGAATCCGCAGAAGTCTGGGCAGGCAGGTTCTCAAATCCATTTTGGTCGCCAAACCAGGGACAACTTGTTTTTAGTTCTGAATTGGCATTTGAAGGTTTGGCATTGAAAGCCCAATCAGATTTACCCCTAGGCCAAAAAATATTTTTCAATTTGGGTGGCTCCATTGTTTCTGAAAATTACGATACGGCCTCCAAACAAGATGTTGTCGACACCGGAATCTTAGGCGCGCAGATCACTTATTTTCTGCCAACTGATT
Source organism: Bdellovibrio sp. (assembly GCA_043741885.1). GTDB lineage: Bacteria > Bdellovibrionota > Bdellovibrionia > Bdellovibrionales > Bdellovibrionaceae > 21-14-0-10-47-8. The sequence goes on from JAYTZS010000314.1 coordinate 3,199, forward strand.
GGGGAAATGGAAGTATCCACTACGGCTATTTTAGTTTTTTAAACATTCAAGACAAATTGATCACATCTATCAGCAAAGATGCCCAAGTCGATAGCTATTCCGTTCCCTATGACCGCTATCGAGGGAACATTGTGTACCGTCCGGATCCTGTGAAAGCAGAATACTTTTTCCAAGATCAGTTTGTTCTTGAAGAAATTGGTGCCGAGTGGGCCTTTATTTCTGACTCGTTCAGTGCCACTGTTTTTTTTGATTCAGTAGTTAATAAAAAGGCGGACGACTTAAAGAATGGAAGTGAATATGGTTTGTCTCTCAAATACGAGAGAACTTCACTCTCATACAAGATTGTTGAGAAGCAAGCTGAGTCAGCTGTGGGAGCTTTTACTGATGCTTACTCCAACGGGGGCGGAACTGATAACAAGGGCACATGCTTCAGCTTAGGTTATCAGTTGAGCAAAAACTCTTTTGTTAATTTGTCTCAGTTTCAAGCAACCAGGGGCCTAAATAGTGTGCAGAGAAAGTATTCTGCATCCTACATAGATATGAATGTAGTTTTTTAATTCGAAAAAAAAAGTTCTGACACACATGTTTCGAAAATCAATCCTAACCAAACCCGGACATGAAGTTTTTAGAAACTTGAAATAGTGTTTGCGAATTCCAAAAACGAGTTTGAAGAACGAGATCACAACCAGCAACAAGGAGATTTTATGAAATCGATTTTAGGTGCCCTTTTATTAGCAATGGCTTTCAATGCCAATGCTCAGCCAAAGCAAGTTTTTGCAGGATCCGATACTCTGGCAGGGGCAATCACAGATGCAATCATTCAAGCTGGATTGGATCAGAGTCTATCGTACGCCGGTGGCGGTTCAGGCAACGGCGAGAAGAATTTAGTTTCTGGCGACCAAGGCATTGCGCCGATGTCTAGAGAATTGAAGCCAGAAGCTCTTCAGGCTTTGCAGGCTCAAGGAAACAACGTTGTTGCTCATGTTTTGGCATTAGACGGAATTTCTATGTTCGTTCAAAAAGGCAACGCAACTCCTTCTCTGGATGTGCAAACGGTGACCAAAATCTATACTTGTGAATTCACTCGATGGGAGCAGATTCCAGGTTCGGGTATCAAGGGCGACATCCATGCCTTCCGCCGCAATGATGCTTCGGGAACAACAGATGCTTTCAAGCACTTCACTGGCATCAAAACGTTCGGTGCTTGCGTTGTTGCCGTGAATGAAACTGCAGATATCTCTGACAAAACAAGCCGTGATGTTCTAGCTATCGGCTACGCTGGTTTATCAGGAAAAGTGAACGACAATCATGCATTGGCTCTTGCTGCAAAAGCAGGAAACGCGGCCATTCTTCCGACAACCGCAACGATCCGAAACTTTTCTTATCCGTTCGCCCGCAAATTATATGTTTATGAAATCACAGGTAAAAGAAAAGCAAATGATGCTGAACAGACTTTGCTAAGTTCAATCACTGATCGATCCTTCATGGATCCAATCATGCAAGCTCACGAGTTTATCACAATCGATTAGTAGTTTTTCAAGGCGGAAATCATGATTCGTTCTAGGCGAGGTTTTCCATCTTTAGTTTTCAGAGGGCTTCCAATTTTGGGAGCCTTTCTACTTTGCATTTCCTGCAGCGGCAGCCGCAATATCAGTGAGGCAGATCGATTAAGAGCAGAGCAATGCAAGCCGGTTGGATCGGCTAAAGAATTCGAAGAGATCCCTTACACTGGTGAAAAAGAAATTTCGCTTTCTTTCCAGAATATCCGTGCAGGAGTGAACTCGTCTTGCATGCGCTGCCATATGGCCCCTGCTAAAAACGGTGGCTTTAGCTATTTGGATTCAATTGAAAATGGTGAAGCCGTTGTCAATGGCGTCAGTACAAAGCTTCCTGGATTTGCTGAAGCTGCGGAAAAAATGAGAGATGCGATACTCTCAAATGATCCTTTAAAAAGAATGCCTCCGGAAGAGGTCCGGGCTAAGAATCCTGAAGCTTTCCTAGAAGTAGGCAGGCAACTTGACGCTTGGATTTCAGTTGGAAAAATTGCGGGTTCTTTTAAAATTGGGAAAGTTGTGAAGGTCCCCGAAGGAAAGCCACGTCCCCCTCGGCCACGGGCCACCTCCGAGCTCGGAGACTGCGTTCCAACAAAAGACGCTGTTGGTTTCGATTATCAGACAGATCGCAAATTTGAAACAGCTCTGGCATTGCCGAAATATTTAAGTGAGACCGATCTTTCTTCCTTAGACTCTTATGAACTCGCCAAGAAAGGCACTCTTTCCTATAATGTTGAATATCCTTTGTGGGCAGATAACGCTAACAAAGGCCGCTGGATTCACATTCCGAGATTAATACAAGATGGCAAAATTCGCCCACAGTCCGTCAACTACGATCCACTGAAGGCCGAATTTCAATTTCCAGAAAACACGAGATTCTACAAAACATTTTATCGGGCCATTGTTTTGCCAAACGGGAAAACCCGTATGCGAAGAATGGAAACCCGCTTAATTGTTGTTCGAAAACCTGTCGAAAATACACTTTATGGAACCTATCAATGGGACGAAAGCGAGCAGGTTGCTTCTTTGGTTGAGACGCCCTACCGAGACGGAACTGCTTGGAAAGATTTAGTTTTGGATGTGACCGTTGATGAAATCCAAAATAAAGTGAGACCGTATGCAATCCCAGGACGTCAACGATGCATTGATTGTCATAGTGGAAGCACCGGGCAGAATTTCGTCTTAGGATTCACACCCTTGCAAATTCACAAACGAGAGTTGGGAGGGGCTGGTCGGCTTGAGGTGCCTTTTTCAAGCGACCTTGACCAAGTTTCAAGATTCATATCTTACGGTGTTTTGAGTGGAGTAAGTTCCGCAGATGAGCTTCCGATTCTAGAAAACTCTGGCAAACTTCCCGCACGAAACATTTATGAAATGCGTGCTCAAGGATATATGGTCGGTAATTGCTTTCACTGTCACAACCCTCAAGGCCTAGCGTTTTCGAAAGAAAATGGCATTCAACTATCACTTGGACCCGGAGATATTTTTGCATTCAACACTCAGCAAAAAAGTGTTGAGATGCCTTCTCGCCGGTTGGTTCATCAGAACGGGGAATTGGATGGCTCGCAAATCTGGCGGAAGGTTTCCGATCCCGCAGCCCAACAAGGGATGTTGAGCCAAATGCCAATGAATACTCCTGGTTCTCCCGACTGCAAAGTGCTGTCAGTGATTGGTAAGTGGATCCGATCTTTTGAGAGCGAAGACGCAGCTGCGGACTGGGAGCCGGACTGCAAAAAAGAAAATCCGTTTTCATGGATTGATACTGATTTCACTTGGGTGAAGTCCGAAAAGTACGTTCCCCGCAGAGATGATTGGTCTGATCCCCAGTATGGGATGCCAGCCAAATATCGAAGCTTAGATCTAACGCCTGAATTGCAAAATGCAATTCAAAGCAAATATGCGGTTGGCTACTGGTTGAAGAAGCCTCAGTGCCAGTTCCCAACAGTTGATCTGCCGGCCTCAGATCGAAGGCCATGGATGATGAAGGGCGATCAGCCAAAGCGTCCTTTTGGTGAAATCTACTCAACGACACCAGGTTCGTTTTTCTATCGGAACACCTGCATGAAGTGCCATGGTCCGAACGCAGATGGAAACTCTGCTCTGGCCAAAGGAATTTTAAATTGGTCGGGTGGAAGTGTACGAGTGGCCAACTTCATGGAAGGCCTTTTTGGCAACAAAAACGAAAATTTGAAAGCGTTCGATAAAGATGGGAAAAATTATGCTGGTAATTACCTCATTTGGATGGCGATGGAAGGAACTCGCGTTCGGTTTCCGCCCGAATTAGCAAGTTTCATGGGGAAGCATGGCGGCCAAATGCTTAACGGAATCCGAGAAAAGTGCATCAATCAAATTTCACCAGAGAAGCCCTCATCACCTCAGTTTTTCGAGCACGAGATCTTCAACAAAGTGTGTTTCATGAACAACCTGCAGCCGGGCAGCGCCGAATTAAGCTACGATCCTGCGACCAACCTCCCGCTGAATCCAGCAAAAGTTGAAGAATGGGCTGATCGAGCGGCATGGAACGCTGGTTGGGCAATTTTTGATTTCTTAAAGACAGCATCCTCTGGCAATTGGCTTCCAAGTAATGACCAATGCGAGCAACTACAAAATCCTCACTGAACTAATAGGAGTCCTGATGAAACTTATTCTTTTGCCTCTTCTGCTTTATCAACTCAGTGCTTTTGGTTTCCCTTTGGACACTAAAAAAGGCAATTCCGAATTCTTAGCCATAGGTCGACCGGCAGCTATTAAAATTCACGGCGTTGGAGCGGGGCCATCTGGTGAATTCGAGATGACTAAAGATGGCCAAAGTTGGCTGCTTTCGGGTCAAGCAGTGATTGATCTAGATACTTTTGACACGGGAATTTCAATGAGAGACCACCACATGAAAGAAAAGTATTTGGAAACCGGCAAATCAAAAAATGCTGTTTTAAAGTTCACTGATGCTCGTTTCACTCAAGCGGTGATCGACCAGGGGACGTCGACTGTCGTTCCAGCGGTTCTTCAGATGCACGGGATGGAGAAGCCAGTTGAAATTCAGATGAAATTCGCAAACGAAAGTGGATTGCTGAAATCGTTCTGTGAATTTCAATTGAAGATATCAGACTTTGGCATCGCCAGCCCTTCATTTTCTGGAATCACAATGGCTGATAACGTTCAGATCAAGGTCGAGACTCAAGTTTCTCGAAATGTTCTCAATGCCGGTGAAGTCGTAACTCCAAAATGAAAAGGTTTTATTCTGTCCCTTTTTTAATTTTTGCTATGGGTTCATTTTTAAATCTCAGTTGCAATTACAATCATGCTCATGAATCGCCAGAGGCTTCAGCAGCAGTGCAATCGTTGAAGGTGGGCAACCCTGATTTCGCTTCCGTACAAACGGCTGTGATTGCTCCGCGGTGCCTTGGCTGTCACGCTGATTCGACAGGCAACAAAGGGAGTACAAATTTGGAAACCTATCAAAACCTTCGTCGCCTTATGGCTCGAATTTCCTTTCGAGCACTGGATAAGATGGACATGCCGCCTCAATCGCCTCTGAGTCCGGAAGAAATGCAACTTTTGAAATCTTGGCTCGAACAAGGTGCGCCAGAAACCATTTCAGACTCCCAGGGGCCATCCGATCCTACACTCGAGCAAGGTGCAACCGACTGGCAAAAGATCAATAAAATGGTTTTCGCGAAGAAATGTTTAGACTGTCACAGTCAACCCCAGCCTCAAGGAAAGCTCGATCTGAACTCATATGAAGAGGTCAAACTGAAGGCGACCCTCCTATTTGAAAGAATCATCATCAAGCAGGACATGCCGGTCCAACCTTATCCGGCACTTTCATTGAAGGAACGCAGTGTTCTGCTGAAATGGATGAATGCAGGTATGCCTCAATGAGGATTTTTGCTTTGTTCATTCTTCTCGGGTTTTCAATTTCAAGACAAGCATCCGCTTTTCCGGAAATGGTGACTCATGGATACACCAATTGCACAGCCTGCCACAACAGTCTCGTTGGCGGAAATATGCTGAACTCCTACGGGCGGTCTTTGTCGAAAGATTTACTATCGCAAAAAGTGTTTTTAGGAAATGAAAGTAAAGATGGAGACGAAAAATTTTTGAGTGCAATTGGGGACCGCCCACAGTGGTTGGATGTCGGCGGCGATATTCGATTGCTTCAAACATTTAATGAATCACATCAAGCCTCAAAAGCTCGGTTTTTGATTATGCAGGTTCAGTTGGATTCTCTGTTCCGTTTGACTGACGCGATTCAAGCTTTTTTTTCGTTGGGTCGAATTGAGCCCCGGCAAGACGATCCAACGGCCAAAGATTTTATCTATACACCCACATGGGGCGCGGATTTCAAACTCAGTCCATCAGATCAGCCAGAACAAGTGAACTTGAGGCTAGGACGATTTCTCCCGGCCTACGGTATCAATTTTGCGGAACACACTTATGTCACCAGGACATTGCTTGATTTTGGTCCGGGACAGGAACGTTTTGCTGCCGAACTGTCATGGTTGAATGATCAATATTCGATCATTGGAACTGGTATTTTCGGTCAAGCCAGCGGCAACCAAAATAAATTCGAACAGGGTGGCGTGCTGCAAGCTTCAACGACTCTTGGTGAAAAATCAAAAGTCGGAATTAATTATTATCTCAGTCGAAGAGAAGACAACAGTCAAATTGTCAATCGGACAGTATTTGGGGGTTTTGCTTATTTAGGCT
>JAYTZS010000315.1:0-3381 GCA_043741885.1 Bdellovibrio sp.
TCCAAAGGCCCACGCCCAGCGAATAGATCGCAATTGAACAGCACTCCTAGGCTTGAGAAATTTTCTCGGTGAGGAAACAAACAACCGAACCCGTGAATTTTCTTTTCTATTTTTGGTATCCCGATTGTTGCACTGGTTAGAGACACTGACGGGATTTCATTTAATTTTTGACTGAGCTGTGGCGCGCTTGATTTCAAGAGAAGGGAAGCTTGGCGAAACGATGTGGCAATAGCAACTGCTTCAAAACTGGATTCGATGCTTTCTAAGCTTTCGGTGGAACCAAAATGAACAGTCACTCCAGCTTCTTTTAATTTGGCTGTCAGTTTGTGAATCAAATCGGACATTCCCTTTAACGGAGCAATGCTCCCCTTGTGCTGCCCTTTTCTCGGTTTCGTCTCAGCGGTTAAAATTCCGCCGATGACTAAACTCGCCGAAAGATCTTCGGTTTGGCTTCCGTAAACTCCTTGCAGCGCTGGGGCCAAGACAAAATCATTTAACTTCGCTGTTCCTATTCGCGTTGCCCATTGAGCAACTGACTCTGATGGTTTCGGCCACTTTTTTTTGAAAATCCAAGCTCTTGAAATGCGTAAGATCACTAACAAAGTTTCACGCCAGCTTAGGCTCCAGTTGCGCGGTTGCTGGCGAAAAATCCATTTCTTTTTGCTATGATGACCAGCCACTGCAATTGGAATTTTTAAATCTTCTAAAAGCTGTTCAATCTCAGCCGATGCTAAAAAAGCGTGTGCGGCGGACTCGACTAGAACTTCTTTTTGAGTGGTCTGAATCAATCCACCTGGATACTTTTGTTTTTCAAAAACTTCAATTGCTCCTCCCAGTTTTTGCAGCTCCCAAGCCAAAGTTAAACCCGAGAATCCGGCTCCAAAGATTGCGATTTTTTTTCCAGTTAATTGCTTTTTTGTCATAATGACCGTGAAAACACTTGTGTCGAAGGTTGCTTTTTCTTCAATCTTTCATCGAAAAACAAACAAGCATTGCGCAAAAAAGGCTTGCCCTTTTCAGTGAGACTCAACATCCGACCCCGCAAAGATACCAAACCATCGGCCAACATTTCTTGCAAAAACACAGTCACTTCTTGAGTTTGCTCTGGCGTGATGTTGACTTGGCCCTTTGTCATAAAGTCGAGAATTTGCTGACGGCGTTTTCGATCTTCCTCTGTCAACTGATGGCCGCGAAAGGTTGCGGTTCGATTGCTGTCCACCAGCTGTTGATAAGTTGGCAAAACTTTTTCATTCTGATGGAACATTTCGGGGGTCTCACTGATTGCACTGACTCCCAGGCCCAATAACACATCTGTCCTGTGGTCGGTATAACCCATAAAATTTCGATGCAGTGTTTTGCTATGAATAGCTTTGGCCAAAGGATCTTTCGCCAATGCAAAGTGGTCCATGCCGATTTCCAAGTATCCTGCAGTTAGCAAAGCCACCCGAGCTGCTTCATACAATTCTCTCTTTTGCTGGCCCTGGGGCAAGTCTTCGTCTCGAAAAAGCCTTTGAGCTGGTTTGATCCATGGAACCAAAGCAAAACTGTAAAGTGCAATTCGATCGGGCCTAAGTTCGATTGTCTGCTCTATACTTTGCAGCATCGAACTTGGGGTTTGCTTAGCCAGGCCGTAAATCAAATCAAAATTGACCGAGTCAAAACCTAGCTGCCGAGCTTCCTGGGTGATTTTAGCTGTGATGTCATAAGGTTGAATCCGATTGATAAGTCTTTGAACTTCCGGGTTAAAATCCTGCACACCCAAACTGATCCTGCGAAAGCCCAATCGCCGCAGGGTCTGCAGTTGATCTTTTGTCGTTCTCCGAGGGTCGACTTCGATGGACCCTTCGAAATCAGAATCCCTCTTCGTCTTTTCAAGCAAAGGAGTGAGCAGAATTTGCAAATTTTCAGCCGACAAAAAGGTAGGAGTTCCGCCTCCCAGATGCAAATGCTTCAATGGAGTCGAAGCCAATGTCGGAACTTTTTTTAGATAGGTCTCCCACTCTTTCAAAACTGAATTGACATAGGGAGATTCTTTTTTATGATCTTTCGTGATGACAGTATTGCAACCGCAGAAAGTACAAAGACTTTCACAGTATGGAATATGAACATACAACGACAGCGAAGAATTTACTTTTTGCAAACTTAAATTTAAATTCTCAGTCCACTGTTCACCGGTCGGAGAATTTTCCCAATATGGAACTGTCGGATAACTGGTGTACCTTGGAGCTGGAATATCATATTTCTTGAAAAGTGAACTCATGGAAAACTCTTTCGAACAATCTCAATAAAAGCTCTGACATTTTTTTCCGGTGTTTTTGGTAAAATACCGTGTCCGACGCCGCAAACCCAACCGGCTCTTTGCTCTTTACTGAGAGCTTGAAATGGCTTCAGATACTCTCTGAAAAAAGTCGTAAAATCAGACTCGCTCAAGTGCAGTAGACTTTGATCAAAGTTTCCCTGCAGAAAACCTTTCTCATTCGAGAAAAGTGGAATCAAATCATTGCGGTGATCATACCCCTGCCCGCCCCACGGGATTTTTGACCACTGAGTATTGGAAGTTGAATTGGAAGTGGAATTAAAGAAAGTTGGAGAAGTGCCTTTGGAGTAATATCCGAGCTTTCCAGGAAATCGCTCGGCTAATTTCGCCAGTGCAGGCTGAAGCCGGCTTTGAAAAATTCCCGGGGAAACTTCGCCGGCCGCAGTGTCCAAGATCATCACCACATCTGCCCCTCCTTCGAATTGAAGTCGGATATTTTCAATCAGAAAGGAAGTGATTGTTTTCGAAAAGGATTCCCACAGCTCCCAATGAGTTTTCGCATTTAATAAATTTCCGGAATGACCACCTTCTGTGGCGTAAACAAACAAGGTCCAAGGTCCACCGACGAACCCAATCAGGCCTTTGCTCGGGCTCAATCTTTGCCGAGTCAAAGCCATTGAAGTTTTTTGAAACTCCATTTCCTGCCAAGCTTGCTCCCAAGGCTTGAGAGTTTTCATATTCTCAGAATTGAGATGGTATCCTAGCTTGGGTCCGCCCTCCGTGTAATCCAGGGGCATTCCCAAAGCTTTTAGTGGAAATAAAATATCACTGAATAAAATGGCCGCATCAAAATCAAAGTCCTGAACTGGACCCATCGCCACTTCGGCAGCAAGTTCGGGCTGCAGACAAAGATCCATAAAAGTGTGTTTCAGTTTTAAGTTTTGATAATGCGAGTGATAGCGACCTGCTTGTCGCATCATCCAGATCGGAGGAGCATCCACTGTTTCTCGAGCTAAAGTTTTTTGAAATAGATTTTTCATTTTTCACTTTCACTTTCTGGTTGAATCCATTGGTAACCAACACCACGCATAGATTTGATCCATTGCTCACTTTGATCGTTAAGC
>JAYTZS010000316.1:0-9426 GCA_043741885.1 Bdellovibrio sp.
ACTTCCACTCGTTTGTTTCTAGGAAGGTCAACGCCGGATAAACGTGCCATGGACTAACCCTGCCTTTGCTTGTGCTTCGTGTTTTCGCAGATCACTCGAATAACACCTTTACGTTTGATAACTTTGCACTTGTTACAAATTTTTTTGACTGATGGTCTAACTTTCATCACTTCACCTAAATTATCCGCTCAAACAAAATCAAGCGGAGCACCTTCAGAATATTCAGCTTTTTTCAGCTAAATAGTTAATTTTACTAAACAATTTCCACACCAACAAGCGCCCATACAAACTGCGGCTGATCACCGTAGCACTGGTGACTATCAAAGTCTAGACTTTCTCGGGCTCCAAATTAATTCTTTCTTAGCTGGAAAGGCTCATTTGGATCTCTGCAAAAACCTGCTCTGCGTCTCGCGCTCCGTTCACTTCCACATAAAGCCCTGAGCCCTTAAAATAGGCCCTTAGAGGCTGCGTATTTTCTTCGTAGGTCTTCAAGCGAGTGGCAATCACTTCTTCTCTGTCATCATTGCGCTGGATGACTTCTCCCCCACAAACATCGCACACACCAGCGATTTTTGTAGGTTTTGATAAGATGTGAAAGACAGCCCCACATGACTTACAAACTCTACGTCCTGTCAATCGCTCGAGAAGCTCCTCTTTAGCGACCTCGAGAAAAATAGCTCTTCCAATCTTGAGACCTCTTTTGCTGAGAATCTGCCCTAATGCGTCAGCTTGAGCTCTCGTTCTTGGAAAACCATCAAGGATAAAAAACTTATTTCCAAGCTTGGCCAACACTTCGTCAACCATGCCAATCACAATAGAATCAGGAACGAGCTCGCCCTTATCCATAAATCCCTGGGCTTGCTTCCCAAGTTCAGTCGCATTCTTTATTGCAGCTCGGAAAAGATCCCCCGTTGAAATCTGAACCATGCTCGATCGCTCAACAAGCAAGGTGGACTGAGTTCCTTTGCCTGCGCCGGGCGCGCCGAAGAGGACAATATTCATTAATACTGAACCCTTCGACTTCGAATCTTTGCACCCTTTAAAAAACCGTCGTACTTCTGAGTAATCAAATGCGATTGAATCTGTTGGGTAGTGTCTAATGCCACTCCAACCAAGATAAGTAGACTTGTGCCTCCGAAATAAAATGGCACATTGGTTAAACCAATCAAAATTCCAGGCAGGATACAAATGACACTAAGGTAAATAGCTCCACCGACATTGACTCGGTCAAGAACACGCTGAATAAAGTCTGCTGTGCTCTTTCCCGCCCTAACTCCTGGAATAAAACCGCCATACTTTTTTAAGTTCTCCGCGACTTCATTTGGATTGAAAACAATCTCAGTATAGAAAAAGCAAAAGAACACTATAAGGGAGACAAACAAAATATTATAGATAGTCCCGGACGGACTCAGGGTTTCCTGCAATGAGGCCAACCATGGAGTCTTCACAAACTGAGCCATGGTAGCCGGAAACATGAGCAATGAACTCGCAAAAATTGGCGGTATAACACCAGAGAAATTAATTTTGATAGGCAAATGACTTGATGGAGTTGCCATGGACTGCATTCCCGAACCACGCTGAGAATATTGGACAGGGATGCGGCGTTGACCAACTTCCATAAAGATAACCGCGGCAATAATTATGATCATAAGGGCCACAATTGCCAAAGCAACCACTGGCGCCATTTCGCCGTTCTTGAGCAGCGTAAACAGCTGAGTTGCTCCCTTTAAGACAGAAGCTGCAATCCCAGTAAAAATAATCAAACTAGATCCGTTGCCGATGCCCCGCTCAGTAATTTGCTCTCCAAGCCACATGATAAAACAAGAGCCAGCCGTCAAAGTAATTATCGTCATGAGCTGAAATGGCATGATTCCAACCATTGGCGAAAGCACTAAGCGATGACCATCTGGACTCGTAGAATTCATTAGCCAGGTACTGATACCGTAACCTTGAATGATACAAAGTGCGACAGTTGCATACCGCGTGTACTGGTTGATTTTTCGTCGTCCAGGCTCTCCCTCTTTTTTTAGCGCTTCAAGATAAGGCACCGCCGACGTGAGAAGCTGAAAGATAATTGATGCAGAAATGTAGGGCATGATTCCAAGTGCGAAAATAGAAAATTGAGAAAGAGCGCCGCCCGTGAAAGTATTGAATAGGCCAAAAATTCCAGAGCTTTGAGCTTGAAAAAATGCGAATACAGCCTGGCCATCCACTCCTGGAGTTGGAACATGCACTCCTACGCGGTATATAGCTAACATCGCCAAAGTAAAAAGAATTCTTCTTACTAGCTCAGTATTTTTTGAAACTTCCGCTACGTTTGCCACTATTTAACAACCTCAATTTTGCCACCAGCAGCTTCAATCGCTTTTTGAGCTGCAGCACTAAATTTATGTGCTTTGACAGTCAAAGATTTCGAAACTTTGCCATTCCCAAGAATTTTGACTGGGAAATTATGAACGAGCCCTGCAGACTTTAAAGACTCTGGGGTTACCTCACCAGTCAAATTTTCCAACTGACTCAAATTAATGACAGAGTATTTGGTTTCAAAATCTTTATTACTAAAGCCAAATTTTGGAAGGCGGCGAATCAAAGGAGTCTGACCACCCTCGAAACCTCGTCTAGAAACTCCACCACTTCGAGCCAATTGACATTTGTTTCCTTTACCAGAAGTCTGACCCATGCCAGATCCACGTCCACGTCCTAGTCGTTTTTGATAATGTTTAGAGCCTTCAAACGGCTTTAATTCTGATAGAATGCTCATACTTACCTCTGAACTTCCACTGTGATTAAGTGGTGAATTTTAGTAATTTGCCCGCGGTTAGCCGGATTGTCTGCCATGGTTACCGACTGATGAATTCGTCGAAGCCCCATAGCTTCCATCGTAGCTCTCTGAGAGTGAGAACATCCTCTTTTACCTTTGATCAATGTGATTACAAATGTTTTGGCCATAATTCTACCTTTACTCTTTCAACGCTTTCAATTGCTTCAAACCGTCAAGTGTTGCACGGACAGCATTGTGAGGATTACGAGTTCCAACACATTTAGTTAAAATATCTCGAACACCAACAGACTCAAGCACCGCTCGAACAGCTCCACCAGCAATAACGCCAGTTCCCGCTGCAGCAGGCTTCATGATCACTTTAGCAGCTCCGAACGTTCCTATAACTTCATGGGGAATGCTTCCGTTCTTTAGAAGCATCACCTGAGAGGCTTTTTTAGCTGACCGACTGGCTTTGCCAATGGCCTCTGGAACTTCTCCTGCTTTGCCAGTTCCGAAACCAACTTCTCCAGATTTATTTCCTACAACAACAAGTGCTGCAAAAGAGAATCGACGTCCGCCTTTAACAACTTTAGTCACTCGATTGATTGCAACAACTCGTTCTTCAAATTCAGAAATTGTCTTTTCCACTCAAATACTCCTTAGAAGTTCAGTCCGCCCTCGCGAGCGCCATCGGCCAAAGCCTGAACACGGCCGTGATAAATATAACCATTACGATCAAAGACAACATTCTTGATATTTTTTGAAGCAGCTGCTTTCGCAACCTGCAACCCTACTTCCTTTGCAAGGTCTTTACCTGATTTCTCAGTTTCAAAACCCAATGAAGAAAATGTAGCCAAGGTATTGCCAGTCACATCATTGATGACCTGAGCATACATATGCTTTCCACTTCGAAAAACACAAAGACGAGGACGCTCTTCGGTGCCCTTGACGGTTTTGCGAATTCGGATTTTCTTGGTCAGACGGGCAACCGTTCGGACACTCGTTTTTTTGCGAAATTTCAGTTTCATCATCTACCTCAATTATTTTCCAGCCGACTTACCAGCTTTACGTCGGATGTGCTCACCAGCATATCGAACACCTTTGCCCAGATAGGGTTCCGGAGGCCGAAAGCCACGAATTTTCGCTGCCACCTGTCCTACCAAAGCTCGATCCGCGCCAGTAACCGTTATCGTCGTTTGTTTTTCTACTTTAATTTCAATGCCTTCAGGAATTTCAAACACAACCGGGTGGCTAAATCCTAAAGAAAGCTCAAGCTTTTTGCCAGTCACAGTCGCTCGGTAACCTACCCCATGAAGCTCAAGACCTCGATTAAATCCAGGCCCCACTCCTGTGACTGCATTTTGCACCAAAGCCCGATACATCCCATGAAGTGATTTAGCTTCTTTAGTTTCGGCGCTGCGGGTGAGAACAATTTTTTTACCTTCCAAGCTTGCAGAGATCAGAGAGTTCATAGCAACCTTCATAGAATGCTTAACGCCTTTGACTACCACTTCATTAGCCGGAGTTACGGACACTTGAATCTTGTCATCAAAATATACAGGTGATCTTCCAACTCGTGACATATTTTACCTACCAAACCTTGCAAACAAGTTCGCCACCCAAATTGTTTTTTTGAGCGTCTTTTCCGCTCATCAAACCTTGGCTTGTGGAGATAATTGTCATTCCCAATCCAGATCGGATGACGGGAATTTCGTTAGATTTCACATACACTCGGCGACCGGGTCGACTGATCCGATCAATCGTGCTGATCACATGTTCGCCCTCTTCTCCGTATTTCAGATAAACTCGCATGACACCTTGCTTGCTGTCTTTTGCAACCTTGAAACTTCGGATAAGTCCGTTATGAGCTAAAATTTCTGCAAGCCCAACCCGAACCTTTGAAGATGGAATATCCACCTTCTCGTGTCGAGCAGTTCCAGCATTACGAATTCGAGTTAAAAATTCTGCAATTGTATCCATCTTAACCTCTTACCAACTTGCCTTAGTTACGCCTGGAAGTTTCCCGTCCAAAGCAAGGGCACGGAAGGCCATTCTTGATAAACCAAATTTACGATAATTTCCACGTGGGCGCCCGGACAGCTCACAGCGAGTTATAACTCGGTTCGGAGAGGTGTCGCGGGGAAGATCCTGAAGTTTGCGACGAGCTGCGGCTCGGACCTCTTCAGACAACTTCATATCAATCGCCTTTTCTCTGAGTTCAGAACGATGTGCAAAATATTTTTTTGCCATCACCTTACGCTTGTTGTTTTTTTCGATGCTAGCTTTGCGTGCCATAAATTAGTCCTTACTTTCTAAATGGCATACCGAGCGCGTCTAAAAGCGCCTTGCCATGAGCATCATTTTTAGCCGTTGTACAAATTGTGATATTCATTCCACGAACCTTTTCAACTTTGTCATAGTTGATCTCGGGAAATACGATCTGCTCTTTGAGGCCCATATTGTAATTTCCTCGACCGTCAAACCCTTTGCCTGGAAGGCCACGGAAGTCACGAACTCGAGGCAACGCCAAAGAATTGAGACGATCCAAAAAAGCCCACATACGATCTCTTCGCAGGGTCACTCGAACTCCAATTGCCAAACCTTCCCGAAGTTTGAAATTTGAAATTGCCTTTTTCGCTTTAGTAATGACAGCCCTCTGCCCTGTGATAGTTGAAATTTCATCAACTACTGAGTTCAAAATTTTAGGATTTTGCACTGCCTCACTGGTTGATACACTGATCACGATCTTTTCCAATCGTGGCACTTCCATCACGTTCTTCAAACCCAATTGCTTCTGAAGAGCTGCGACCATTTCTTTTTGATATCGATCTTGAAGACGGTTCATTTTCATTCTCCTACAACACTTCAGGAGCTAAAGAGACTATCTTAACGAATTGCTTCGCCCGGAGTTCCCTGGCAACTGGTCCAAAAATACGTGTTCCGACTGGTTCTTTTGCTGCGTTGATTAAGACAGCTGCATTGTCATCAAACCGAATGTAGCTGCCATCTGTTCTTCTTAATTTATGAACGGTACGGACAACCACAGCCTTGGCGACGTCACCCTTTTTAACCTTGGCAGTTGGCAAAGCTTCTCGGATAGAGACCACAATGACATCACCAATCTGAGCGTATCGCTTTTTTGAACCGCCAAGCACTTTGATGCACATCACTTCTTTGGCACCAGAGTTGTCAGCAACATTCAATTTCGTTTGCATCTGAATCATCTGTTACCTCTCCGAGTTCTTAGCCGCTTCAACGACTTCGACTAGGGCCCATCTTTTTGTTTTGCTCAAAGGGCGAGTTTCGTGAATACGAACAACGTCACCAATATTAGCCACATTCTCTTCGTCGTGCGCTTTGAACACAGAGGTACGCTTCATGTACTTTCCATATTTTGCATGCTTCACCATTCGATAAATCAAAACAGAAATAGTTTTTTCCATTTTATTACTAATGACTTCGCCTACAACTTCAACTCGACGACCGCGTGTATTTTCAGCTTGTTTCATCACATCCCCAGTTATCTTGCGATCTTCTGAACGATTGCCGTGTTCAAACGTGCAATGTTTCTTCTAATTTTACGAATCTCCAAAGGATTACCCAGCTGACCTATCTGATTTTTCATACGAGTCTCAAAAAGATCTAGCGTCAGTGCGGTCTTCTTTTTCTTCAAATCAGTTGCAGATAAGTCTTTCATTTCAGCATAATTCATAACTACTCCCGCACCAAAAAACGAGTCTTAAAGGGCAACTTGTGAGCTGCTCTTAGGAAAGCTTCTTGAGCTTGCTCTTTTGTCACACCATTCATTTCAAAAAGAATCTTTCCCGGCTTCACTCGAGAAACCCAATATTCTGGATTTCCTTTGCCAGATCCCATTCGAACCTCTTGCGGCTTTTTAGTCACAGGAGTATCAGGATAAACTCGAACCCAAATTTTACCACCACGCTTGATCGATCTAGAAATTGCGATACGACCAGCTTCAAGTTGGCGAGCCGTTAGGCGGCCTTCTTCGATAGCCTGAAGAGCGAAATCTCCAAAGTTCAAGCTGCTACCTCGAATTGCGAGACCACGAGCACGTCCAACAAACTGCTTCCTGTGTTTAACTCTTTTAGGACTTAACACGGCCAGCCTCCTCAACCTCGCGAGCTGAAAGAATGTCTCCCTTGTAGATCCATACTTTCATTCCGATTTTACCGTAAGCAGTAGCAGCTTCAGCGGTTCCATAATCAATATCTGCCCGAAGTGTGTGCAATGGAACGCTCTTCTCATTGTAACCTTCTGTTCGTGCGATTTCCGCTCCGTCCAGACGACCAGCAACTTTGATTTTAATACCACGAACTCCGCCCTTGATCGCCGCCGCAATCGCTTTTTTCATTGCGCGACGCCAAGAAATTCGCTTCTCAAGCTGCATTGCAATGCTCTCTGCAACCAACTGCGCATCGACATCTGGCTTTCGAACTTCTTGTATGCTCAAGAAGACCTCATTTGTCGTTTGCTTCTGAACATCAGCTTTTAGAGCGTCAATTCCAGTTCCCTTTTTGCCGATCACAACACCCGGACGAGCCGTATGAATAATGATTTTAACTTTTTTTGCAGCTCGCTCAATTTCGATTTTGGAAACTCCGGCATGGCGCAATTTACCTTTGAGATAATTACGAAGCCTGATGTCCTCGTGCAAATAATCGAAATAAATTTGCCCCTTCGCATACCACCGAGAATCCCAAGTTCGGATGACTCCAAGTCGGAGTCCAATTGGATTTACTTTTTGTCCCACAAATTACCTCTCATCCAGAATGACATTGATGTGGCTCATTCTTTTGCGAACACCTGTTGCCCGACCTTGAGCACGTGGACGAAAGCGCTTTAGAACCGGTCCCTGGTCAACAGAGATGGTTTTTACAAAAAGCTTATCGAGATCGATTGTCTTTTTATAATCTGCGTTTGCGACAGCGGACTCAATTACTTTTTTTATCATCAACGCAGATTTTTTATTGAGAAAAGTCAAAGTTTTAATCGCTTCGCTGACATCTTTGCCACGAACTAAGTTTGCAACTAATCTTGCTTTCTGCTCACCAACTCTTGCGTACTGAAGACTTGCTTTTACTTCCATAAATTCCTCACGCCTACTTCTTAGCCGCAGGAGCAGCAGCCGGAGCTGCCTTTTTCTCTGCGTGTCCGTTGAAAGTTCGAGTCGGAGCAAATTCACCGTACTTATGTCCGATCATATTCTCAGTGACATAAACAGGGACAAACTTGCGACCATTGTGAACTGCGAACGTCAAACCAACCGATTCAGGAAGAATAGTCGAGCGACGTGACCATGTTTTAATAACTTTTTTATCATTTTTTTGGATCGCATTGTCGATTTTCTTCCAGAGATGATTATCGATGAATGGACCCTTTTTTACCGAACGTGCCACAATCTGCTCCTACTTACGTCTTTTGACGATACTAGCGTCAGTTCGTTTGTTATTACGAGTTTTGTACCCTTTGCTTGGCTGGCCCCAAGGAGTCACTGGATGATGACCTTTACCAACTCCCTCTCCACCACCAAGCGGGTGATCGACCGGATTCATAGCCATACCTCGAACTCCAGGTCGAATACCTCTCCAACGAGAACGCCCTGCTTTACCTAGTTTGATATTTTCGTTGTCAGTGTTGCCAACCTGTCCGATGGAAGCTCGGCAAACAGAGAGTATTTTTTTGACTTCGCCAGACGGCAATCTGACTTGACAGTACTGTCCATCTTTAGAAACTAAAACGGCACTGACACCAGCTCCGCGAGCAACCTGAGCTCCTTTGCCCGGACGCAATTCAACGTTGTGAATTGTTGTTCCAACTGGAATTGAGCCCAACGGCAAAGAATTTCCCGGCTTGATATCAGCCTTATCGCTAGACAGAACTTGGTCGCCCACATTCAACCCAATGGGAGCCAAAATATAAGCTTTCAACCCATCGACATATTGCAAAAGAGCGATACGACAAGTTCGATTAGGATCGTATTCAATAGCAATCACTTTTGCTGGAACATCTGTTTTTCCGCGAATAAAGTCGATCAAACGATAGCGTCGCTTGTGTCCCCCACCGACATGCCTCATTGTGATCATACCGGTATTGTTACGAGCTGATGCTTTACGAATCGCTTCGGTTAAAGACTTTTCAGGAGTTTTTTTAGTGATTTCTTTGAAATCAAATCCTGTGGCGCCCCGAAGCCCGTGAGATCGTGGGTTGAATATCTTAATACCCATCTCTTACACTCCCTCAAAAAGGGCAATTTTTTCGCCCTCAACCAACTTAACATAGGCTTTTTTCCAACGAGGAATTTTGCCATAGCCAGTTTTGGTTAGTTTGGAATGTCCGCGGCAGACGCTTGTCTTAACCGACTGGACTTTAACCTTAAAATTTTTCTCGACTTCAGTCCGGATTTCTTTTTTGTCACAATCCAAATCAACTTCGAAAACGTACACGCCCATTGCGTTATGGAAAGTATTTTTCTCAGTGACCAAAGGTCTTTTAATTACTTGTTTCATCAAATCACCCTACCGAGCAGCGTTCTACGATTTGAGCAACTGAATCTTTTGTGATTACAGCGGCATCGTATTTCAAAAGGTCAAAAACATTGAGACCTTCTACTGAAAAATATTTATATTTTGGCAAGTTGCTGG
>JAYTZS010000317.1:0-9421 GCA_043741885.1 Bdellovibrio sp.
TTGGTAGGGGGCGAGGGATTCGAACCCCCGGTCCGCCGGTTATGAGCCGGCTGCTTTAACCAACTAAGCTAGCCCCCCAATCAGATCGGCATTGCTTTGATAATCCTCACAGTAACAAAGCTTTTGTGGAAATCAATGCGCAGAAAAGAAAAAGGCTCCGTTCTAGGAGCCTTTTCCAATTTATAATGAGATCAGGTAAAACTGATTAGCTGTCGATGAACGTTTTCAGCTTGTTCGAGCGAGACGGGTGCCTTAGCTTTCGCAGGGCCTTGGCCTCAATTTGGCGAATTCGCTCTCTTGTCACGTTGAAATCCTGTCCCACCTCTTCCAAAGTGTGATCAGATTCTTCGCCAATTCCAAAACGCATTCGCAAAACCTTCTCTTCTCTTGGAGTTAAAGTCGATAGAACCCGACGAGTCTGCTCGGCTAAATTCAAATTGACGATGGCTTCCGACGGATTGATGACTTTCTTGTCTTCAATAAAGTCGCCTAAATGAGAATCTTCTTCTTCTCCTACTGGAGTTTCCAAAGAAATTGGCTCTTTGGCAATCTTTAGAACCTTGCGGACTTTGTCCACAGGCATGTCCATCTTCTCAGCGATCTCCTCAGGAATCGGCTCTCGACCTAATTCTTGAACCAAATATCTTGAAGTTCGAACCAGCTTGTTGATTGTCTCAATCATATGAACTGGAATTCGAATGGTTCTTGCTTGATCGGCAATTGCTCGAGTGATTGCCTGTCGAATCCACCAGGTTGCGTAAGTCGAAAACTTATATCCCCGACGGTACTCAAATTTATCAACTGCTTTCATCAAGCCAATATTGCCTTCTTGAATCAAATCCAGGAACTGCAAGCCTCGGTTGGTGTATTTTTTTGCAATTGAGACCACAAGCCGCAAATTGGCTTCAACCAATTCAGCTTTCGCTAGATCAGCCTCTCTTTCGCCTTTCCAGATCGCTGTGTAAGTTTCCTTGATCCAAGTGTAATTCATCTCTGTATCGATATGCAGTCGATCCAGGCGCTCCTGTCCATCTTGAGCTTGGATCACGTAGGATTTAAATTTGTTGTAATTAAGACCTGTGTCTCGAGTCATCTTCAGCAATTCTTTTTCATTGCTCTCCATCAGCTTCAAACGTTCAACCAAGGCTGGAACATCCTTTGAGAAAGTTTTCTCAGTGCCGTCTTTGATTCGTCGTCGCAAGGTGACCATTCGATTCAACAAGTTTTTAAACTTGATTACGATCCGATTGATTGTTTTACGGTTAAAATTAATGCTTTCGAAATTCGCCATTAGCTTTTCGTTCAAAGCTGTTAGCTCTTTCATCACAACATCTTTTTGGCCCGAAGGAATGCTTTCATTTTGAAGAGCTGCAAACGATTTTGCCGAGTTTGCTTGATACTCGGTTACAGTTCCAATCAATTCATGAATTTTATCGATGTATTCTTTTTCATCGTACTGAGTCTCTTCATCTTCGAGACCTCGGAAAATGGCTTTGATCTTGATTCGTCCTTCATCCAATCTTTTTCCCAAGTTGATAATCTCAACTGTGCCGATCGGTGACATCAAAATCGCACGAACGATCTCTCGCTCTCCTTTTTCGATCCGGCGAGCAATCTCAACTTCACCCTCTCGAGTCAGCAAAGAAACAGACCCCATCTTTCGCAAGTACAAACGAACAGGGTCATTGCCCTTAACATCTTCGCTTTCTGCTTTTTCGTCTTCGTCGGCTTCTTCATCTTCTTTATCAGGGTCTGCTAAGAAGCCTTCTTTTTCTTCATCACCTTTGAGCTCAGACATGTCTGTGATCGACACTCCGTTGACTTCCAACGCTTGCATGAATGAGTCGAGCACACTGGCCAAGATGATTTCTGGCGGAAGCAATTCATTGATCTCTTCGATAGTGAGAGACCCTTTTTCCTTGGCCAGCTTCAAGAACCGCTGTGTTTCTTCTTTGATCAGCGTGTCTTGCTCAGCAAGGCTTAACTCTTTTGAGTTGTCTTCTTTCGAGTTTGATTTCATCCAGCTTCCTTTTTCGATTCCGGTCGTCGCTTCGTTTTTTTTAGTTTTTTAAAAATTCAATCTTCTCAAAGTCCTAATGCCATCCAATTTAAAAATCGTCTGCCAAGAAACTAGAGTTTTGCTACCAACCCCAATTTATTTAAGTTCAGTTCCTCTTTTTTTAGATCCATGAGAGCTTGCTTAATCTCATCTAACTTCGTCACATCAGTGACAATTCTCAATTGCTGCAAAATTTCTTTCTGTTTCGCCTGAATTAAACTCAGTTTAATTTTACGAACACAGTCTAAAATTAATTTCGAATCATCTCCATCCTTCGCCATAGATTGAGGGTCGACAATCAACCACTCTGGATGGTCGACATACGAAGCTAGAAGACTGGTTAATTTATCAAACTTTTCGGGGGCTTGTAAAGATACGTCTGCAGCTCTTTTCAGCACTTCCCGCACTCCGGGGTGAGGAACGTCTTCCAGAATGTGTGAAGAAGTTAAAGTTTCGAAGTTGGCATGGTTTTTCAATGCAAGTCCAAGAAGTAGACTTTCTGCCCGCGTTGCTCCTTTTAATTGGATCTGATCCAAATTTTCAGCTGCCGAAGCCTGCACGGTTTGCTGGACAGGTTTTTGCACTGTCTGAGAATTTTCAGCCCCGGAGGCACCTTCAGCAGTGCTTCGAGCTCTTGGAAAACTTTCAGTTTTTTGTTTCTGCCCAAAGTCATTTTTACTCGGCAAAACAGCTTCAGCCAACCATTTTGGGTCCACAGCCATCTTTCCCGCAGCTTCGATCAAGTAAAGTTGACGTAATCGTTGGTCCCGTATGGCGGCAAAAACGGGTCGTAGCAAGGTGCTAAGGCTGACTTTCTCTGAGGCCTCGCCCCGATATCCGACGAGCCAGCGCTGGAGAATGAGAGAAAATAAATCTGGTGCTTTTGAAATTTCGAGCTTCAATTGCTCTACACCGTAAGTTCGCAGGTAATCATCCGGATCTTGGCTTTCCGGCAGAACCAAACTGCGTGGATAAACATCTGAAGCAAGAAGAAGTGGAAGGCTTCGCTCAGCAGCTTCTTGTCCCGCGCTGTCGCCATCGAAAAGTACCACGATATTTTTTGTGATTCTATGGAGCAGCCGTCCATGATCAGGTGTCATCGCAGTTCCCATAGTTGCGACAACATTTTGAATTCCCGACTGATACAATGACACCAGATCCATATAGCCTTCGACCACGATGGCCTGATCTTCACTGCGAATGTATTTGGCTGTCTCCGACAACCCGTAAAGCACTTTGCTCTTGTGAAAAACGGCTGTCTCAGGAGAGTTCAAATATTTAGGCTCACCCTGCAAGACGATTCGGCCCCCAAAAGCGATTGGCTCTCCCATGGTTGAAAAAATGGGAAACATCAAACGCTCGCGAAAGAGATCGAAATATCCTGATTTGCCATTGGCTCGAGCTTTCACAAGCCTAGCTTCTTCAGCTAAGCTCATCGGAATATTTTTGCTCTCAAACAATTTGACTAAGCCGTCCCAATCCTCCAACGAATAGCCAATTTGAAAGGTATCTATGATTTCTGGAGTCAGGTTTCTTTTGAAGGCGTACTGCCGGACGGGATGACTTTCAGGCAATTCTTTAAAATTGGTGTGAAAGAAGTGAGCAGCCATTTTGTTTACTTTACCGATTTGTTTTTTGACTTGAGCAGCTGCATCTAGAGCCTGGGATTCTCGCTCGTTTACCTGTGGCAATGCAATGCTAGCACGGTCCGCGAGGTACTCGACAGCTTCACGGAAGGACATTCCATTGTACTGTTGAAGGAAAGTATAGATGTTGCCTTTTTTATGGCAACCGAAGCAGTTGTACACCTGTTTAATTTCAGAGACAGAAAAGCTGGGCGTCTTCTCTGGGTGATCAGGAAAAGGACAGCGGCCCATCAAGCCGCCTCCAGCAGGTTTCAGTTGAGTGTATTGAGAAATAATATCAACGAGGTTGTTTGCCTCGGAGACTCTCTCAATAAACTCGGGGTTGAACTTCATTGAGCCTCTGTTAGAAATTTACGTCAAATTTTGATTCAAAAATTAACTGCGAAATTTACTTCAAGTTTAAATCGGCCGAATTGGAGGTCGAGTTTTGATCGCTGTATTTAAGCCAGCTGAGCTTTGATCAGTTCGCTGACCATTTTGTTGTCAGCAGTGCCACCCGTTTTTGTCATCACCGATTTCATGACCGGGCCCATGTCCTTAATCGTGCTGGCTTTCATTTCGGCAATCACTTGAGTGACAATAACCTGAACTTGATCTTTGCTCATTTGAGCTGGAAGGTAAGCTTCAATCACTTTCAGTTCGGCTTGCTCTTTGTCGGCTAAGTCTTGTCGGTTAGCAGCTGCAAACTGTTCGATCGATTCTTTTCGTTGTTTGACTAATTTTCGAATCACGCTGAGGACATCTTCTTCGGCAATCGGCTCAGGGCGCAGTTCGATTTCTCGGTTTTTGATCGCCGCTTGCATGAACCGAATGGTGTCCAATTTGACTTGGTCTTTTTCTTTCATCGCTGCTTTCATATCACTCATAATTTGGTCACGAATCGGCATAAGGCCTCCAGGATATTTTAGGTTCGGATAAAGAAAGGGGGAAACCGTTCAACACGAATTTCCCCGCTTTCAAAGTCTGAAGTTTTAAAATTATTCGCCGAAAGTTCGACGAGATTTTTTTAATGCACGTTTGCGTGCAGAAATAGATTTCTTTTTCAAACGAACGCTAGGTTTTTCAAAGTGTTCGCGCTTTTTGACTTCTGAAAGAATCCCGGCTTTTTCGCATTGTTTTTTGAAACGACGGAAAGCTGATTCGAAGCTTTCACCATCTTTAAGTTTCACCATTGCCATGGAAATATCACCCGCCTTCCCTTTGAGATTTCTGAGAAAATTTGAAGAGATTCGTCAGATGAAACAGGGTATAACAAACCCACTTCATTTTTTCCAATAGATTTCATTATTTGCCCGATTTAATATAACCTCGACTGCTCAAATATTATGCAACAGGTCGGAGATGCAATGGATGCAATGATAAAAACGGCCGAAAACTTAGAAAATCATCAATTCTGGATGCGAAGAGCACTGAAACTTGCGGCCCAGGCCGGAGCTCGGGGGGAAGTCCCTGTGGGCGCTGTTCTTGTCCAAAATGGCAAGCAAATCACCTGTGCCAGCAATCGCCGAGAAGAGTGGCACACTCCTTTGGGGCACGCCGAGCTGATGGCACTGCAGAGAGCTTCGCAGTCATTGAAAGCTTGGCGACTTTTGAATTGTACTTTGTATGTCACTTTGGAGCCTTGCCCGATGTGTGCCGGAGCTCTCGTTCAGGCTCGAGTGAAACGAGTGGTTTTTGGCGCTCTTGATCCGAAGGGCGGGGGTCTGCACTCCCTGTATAAAATTGGACAGGACTCGCGCTTGAATCATCAATTCGAAGTGATCGGGGGAGTTCTAGAAATTGAGTGCTCGAATTTGCTGAAAGCTTTTTTTAAAACACGGCGGATGGATAAAAAAGCATCTCAGCCTTAAGTTGTTTACGATTAGTTCTTCTCATTACAGATCTTTCGGACGACTACTTATTTTCTTTTTTGTCTTTCATACATTGAATTAGCTCCGGACCCGTTTTGCCGAGATCTTTGCAAGTCATTTTGGCATCTTTCGTTGTCATTTTTGGTTCCGGCGACGGGGCAACCTTCACTGAAACAGATTTTGTGTTGTCTTCAGCTTGTAAACCGAGAGTTGAAAATAGAATAGAGAGTGTCATCATCCACTTCATTTTACATTCCTTTGTATTTGTAACCTTTTTTATCGAAAATCGCTTTGATCTGGATTCGCTTATCGCCTTGAATCTCAAGCAAGCCTTCTTTGCCTTCAATCGAGTAGGTTCCACCGACTCCACATTTGGCTTTCAACTCTTTGCACAGCTCTTTGAGAAATAGCTCTTGCTTCGGTAAATTGTCGATCACTGTGACGGTTTTGCCGCCGCGGCCGCCTTTTTCAATCCGGAAAATGGCGACCCAATTGGTACTTTTAACCATGGGTTCGGGTGAGCATTTACAGTGAGCTTTGAACTCTTTGCATTTCGCACATTTTTGATCTTTGGGATCGTCGGACCAAACAAGACGGCTATTGCTCATGCGAACAGATTAGCCTTGGGTGAAACGATTGGCAATTACGGCTTTGTGCTTGGCCCCGAAACTGTTTGGCCCGCGGGCAAGTCTGATTTTTCAGTTGGTTGACCATTTTCAGATTTGAAATTTTCAAACTTTTGTCCATCGTATCTATAGAGCTGGCCTTCTCCATCCATGACGGTAGCCAAGTTCACTGGACGCCCCCAAATCACAAATAGATTTTTCAGAGTGTCGGTCAGAAAATCGGGTTGCATGTCGATTCCCTCCCATTGATGCCCAATCAGGAGCTCGCCGCGATTTTCGAAATTTCCATCGATGACTTTGATGATTGGCTGGCCAAAATTTGTCATATGAAAGAGCAGTTGGGATTTAATCGCTTTAAAATCTTTGGTGTCGACTTCGAATTGATTTGTCTTTTTATTGAACTTATAAACAAAAAGTTTATTTTGAATGCAAAACTCTTCTGTGAGGAATTCATCAATGAAAGTCACATCATTATAGACTTTTCGGACTTCAAAAATCTTCTCTCGGCCCAGGCCAAGCTTTTTGTCCCAGTGCTTTCTCTCCCGAATGTCATCACACTGTTCCCATTCACGACCGAACTGACCTTTGTTCCAGCGCTCCTCAATATTTCGAATCAGCTCAATTCCGACTTTGTAAGGATTGTAGCTTTGCGGGTTCATAGCCACGGTGCCAGAATGATGATCCGCGAAATCAATGATCTCCGAATCATTCATGATCTTCTCAGTCATTAGTTTTGAGTGCCAGTAGGAAGCCCAGCCTTCATTCATGGTCTTGGTCATTCCTTGCGGCGCGAAGTAATAAGACTCATCTCGAATAATTGACAGCACGTCTTGTTGCCAGTCCTCAAGAGGAGCGAACTGCAAAAGAAACTTGAGAATGTCTCGTTCTGGCTGAGAAGGAAAATTCTGTTTTTTCTGAAAGGCATTCGAAATTTTTTTTTGCTTCTGTTCAGCAACAAATGATGGCGGGTTGATGTAATCTCTCATGTAGGGCCGATCATACTTTAGCATGAAGTTGGCATCCGATGGAGGCCGCTCCTCTTTCGGAACAATCGAAGTGGTCGCATACACACTGTGGCGATCAATCAAATTCTCAATGCTGAGACATTTATCGATGAATGTCTCAACCACATCCACACCGTAGCGGTCCATATAGCGACGAATACGAGTGGCATGATTGGCCATTGCATCCATCATTTTGCGATTCGTTTTTCCAAACCAAATGTTGTTCTTAAAAAAGTCACAGTGCCCATAAACATGGGCCATCACGAGCTTTTGATCCATCATTGCGTTGCCTTCCATTAAGTAGGCGTAACAAGGATCAGTGTTGATTACCATTTCGTAGATTTTAGAAAGGCCGTATTCATAAGACTTGGAAAGATGTTCATATTCCATGCCAAATTTCCAATGTGGATATCTCACTGGAAAACCGCCGTAAGCCGCAAACTGGCTTATTTGATCGTACGTGACGAGCTCAAATACGGTTTCAAAACAATCTAGACCTGCTTCTTTGGCGATCTTGCAGATTTTTTTTCTCTCGGCTTCTAGCTCCAAGGTCAGATTTGCCATAGCTATTTGCCCTTTCCGAGAAAGTCTTTGATCGAATCTAAAATTTTATCTCGGCTTTCGATCTGGCTCAGAATAATCCTGTCGTCATTTAGAAAATCTTTCTGCAAATCCTTCAGAAACTGACCCGAACCATATTTACTTTCCACTTGTCCGTAGAAAAAAGCATTGCAGTTCGGTAGAAAAAAATCGTTGAGGATTTTTGTGCAAAGCCTGGTGTCTTCACCACTCCAGTTGTCACCGTCAGAAAAATGGAAAGGATAAATATTCCACTCGGAAGGATCGAATTCAGCTTCAATCAGTTCCTGACAGAGCTTGTAAGCTGAGCTGATTAATGTTCCACCAGATTCACTGGTGCGAAAAAAAGTGTCTTCATCAACGATCTTGGCAGCCGCATCGTGAATGATAAAACGAGTTTCCAACCCCTTGTAATGCTTTCGTAGCCAAGCATTAATCCAAAAACTCTCTAGTCGGACAATTGCTTTTTGCTCATCACCCATGGAGCCAGAAACATCCATCATGTAAATCACTACAGCTCGAGTTTGAGGCTTTGAAACAGGCTTGAAAGTTCTGTACTGCATGTCTCTTTTGATAGGAATGATAATTGGATCATCTGGATTATAGGTTCCAGACGATACGTACCGCATCAGTGCCTTTTTATAAGAAGATTTAAAATGCCGAAGTCCGGCCGGACCGACCGGCGCCAGCCCAGAAAATTTATTTTTGATCGTTTCGATATTTTTGAAACCTTTGGGCTGAATGTTGGGAAGTTCCAACTTTTCACCTAAGATCTGAGCGAGCTCCTCAATACTGAGCTCAACTTCAAGCAAGTGCTGACCTTCTTGATCGCCTGCTTGGCCATGTCCTTCGCCAGGTTCACCGACTCCATCACCAGGCTTGCCTTCACCCTGCCCCACTCCACCTTTTTGCTTTGGTCCATAGCGAAACGTTGGAATCTCAATGTGAGGAAGTGGGATTTTGATAAAATCTTTTTCCCGCTTTCCAATCATTTCACCTTGAGTGACAAAGCGTTTGAAGTCCTGCTTGATCTTGCCCTTGATGATATCTCGGAAGCGGTTATGGTCTTCTTTTATCGACACAGGTCTGAGAGACTTTTTCGGCCTCTCCCTCCGTTATTTGTTTTTCACATCTCCGCGAGCAAAAATGCTGGCCACATAATGAAGAACGTCTGTCGCCGAAATCTCGTCATAGCCAAAATCTTTGATCAACCGAGTTTTCACAATGTCGATTTTTTCTTGGGTATCCTTATCGACAACCGAAGAAACCAAGGAGGTTAGCTTGATACTGTCCTTTTGATCTTCAAACAACTTCAGCTCTAGAGCTTTGTGCAAGCGCTCATTCATTTTGTAGTTGAATTTCTTGCCGTCCAAAGAAAGTGCGCCAATGTAATTCATAATCTCCCGCCGGAAATCTTCTTTGCGGGAATCAGGAATCTCAATTTTTTCCTCTATTGATCGCATCAGTCTCTCATCCGGCTCTTCATCTTGACCGGTGAACTGATTTCGCACTTTCTCTTTTTGAGTGAATGCTTTTAAATTATCAATGTAATTTGCACAAAGTCTCTGCAAAGCACTTTCGTCAGCGCTAATCGCTCGCTGAACTTCGCCTTTGATGATCTCTTCGTACTCTTGCTTGACCATTCCTAAAAGTTCCC
>JAYTZS010000318.1:0-3363 GCA_043741885.1 Bdellovibrio sp.
AGCTATAGATTGAACAACAGGTTACGTTTTCTTAAGTCTGATTTGGATAAAATTATGAAGTCTTCAAACGATTGGAGAAAATCATGATCAAAAAATATCTAGATCTAAATGGCGAAGAATTGTGGGAAGTTTATGTAAATATTAGAAGTCAAACTTCCTCGATTCGAGTTCAAAAAAGACTTAAGGGCGCTAAGACTGAAGCTCAAGCAAAAAAGCAAGAGATTCAGTTAACCCGAGAATGTGAAAGAGAGCTTCTATTAAAAGAGTCGAAAGGAATAAGTTGGTCCGAGTTGTTAGAAAAATACGAGCTTCATCAAAAGCAAGATTTTTCGAGCAAATTGTCGGCGCAAACAAAAGCGGACTATGTTGCTACTATTCGAAAGCATACGAACGCTTGGATGGCTAGGGAGTCTTCGGGAATTAATCCGTCGGATGTAAGAGAGTTATTTATCGAGACAGCTAATGTTTTATCTGTCGCTCACCAGATTAAGGTGAAATCGATTTTAAATAAAATCTTTAGTTACGGGATTGAGTCAGGCCTAATTAAAAATATGCCGATGCTCCCGACTGCTGGGATCAAGTTCCAAAAAGAAGAAGAAAAGATGCCGGAGATCTTAACGATTTCGGAAATTAAAAAACTTCTTTTTGCGGCTAGAGAATTAGAGCACCGCTGGTATCCCATCTGGGCCTTCGCACTTTTAACGGGTATGCGTAATGGAGAAATCTATGCGCTACTTTGGGATGATGTGGATTTTGATAATAAAATTATCAATCTCACAAAATCTTTTAACAAAAGGTCGGGGCAGACAAAGTGTACAAAAGGTGGCTATTGGAGGCACATTCCGATTTCATCAGAGCTTGAAACTCTTCTAAAAGAGCTAAAGTTGAAGTCGAGTGGAAATCCGCATGTCTTACCTAGGATCAGGGATTGGAATAAAGGTTATCAAGCCAGGGAGCTTCGGGCTTTCTGTCAAAGTATCGGTATTCCAAGCATCAGGTTCCATGCTTTACGGGCTTGTTTTGCGACTCAACTTATTCGTCAGGGAATTCCGGCAATTCAGATTCAAAAGATCTGCGGCTGGAAAGATTTGGAAACAATGCAGCGTTATATTAGGCTGGCAGGTATTGAGATTTCAGGCGTAACCGAAAATCTTAAAATTTTACCTGACAGGGCTGTGATGGCCGAGGTTGTAAACCTCTTCGCGACATAAAACTGCAAGTTTTGAATTTAAATTTAGCTTGGCTACTTTTTGGCTACGTGGTTATCTAAGTACTTGAAAGGTGGCGGAATTGGCCGCTACCTCCATTTAAGGTTCACAGGTTTAAAATCTTCCGAACAAAGTAGCCAGCGCGTAGCCAAAAAGTAGCCAAACTCTGTGATGGTCGGTGATTTTCTGTGACGATTCTTAAAATCTGACTCAGCTAAGTTACTGAAATCTTTTGTTAATAATTTTGATGGTTTATCTAAGTTTTCTGAGAACATCAGAAATAATTTGGAGGTGGCGATAGGAATCGAACCTACGTACGCGCTTTTGCAGAGCGCTGCCTAACCACTTGGCTACGCCACCAAACGACAGAGAGAAGGCCGAAAGTTACTGGCCGCAGGAATTGAAGTCAACCACAGTTTCCTGCAGCAAGTGGACACCAGAGGCCCAGTAGAGACCAGCCCGCCTCGCTAACAAGCTGGCTCGCTGTAAATCTCGTTTCCAATTCTCCGGCGCCTGCACAACTCTCTGGCATTCGGCGATTTGTGCTGCCAAAATTGCCAACTAGACTCAAAATCTCGCATTAGAGGGAGAGCCGAAGTCTGTCAAATTTCTTCCGCGTTTGGGCGTTGCAAAATGTTCATTTTTTTTGGGCTTTAATCGGTTGCAGTTGAGTCATCAGAACGGAAATGGAAATCTCCAGTGCTCGGCATGTCATTTGCGAAGTCATCTTGTTCAAAAGATCGGGGTGGGTTCGAATGCAACCCATGCAAAGCAAAATTACTCTCGCATTGTTTCTCTCTTTTGTTGCCAGCATTTCATCAGCCAATGTCGAAAAGATCATCGGATCTCTCGCTTTGAAAGATAATCCAAACCTTGCCGGATTTCTACCAACGACAGATCTCCCGGAGATTCTTATTTCCCGGCAGCAGTATGTCGTTTCTTATAACAAGGAAAGACGGGTTCCCAATTTTGCAGTTTGGGAATTGAAAGCTACAAATACTGGAAGCTCCGGTCGAGCTCAGTTTTCTATGGACATTGAGCTGGAAACTTATTTACAAAGTAGCAATAGTGTCAATGGCACCAATGGCGGTCAGCACGCCGTTGATCCAACTGAGTACACTGGAAGCTGTTTAGACCGAGGTCATGTAGTTCCTTCCGCAGACCGCTCGGACACCGTCGAAAACAACACTATGACTTTTGTAATGAGCAACGTGTTGCCACAAACGCCGTTTCTCAACCGAATCATGTGGGAGCACCTGGAACAATACTCTCGTGACCTGGTAAAAAATCAGAATAAAAAATTAGTTATAATTGCCGGACCGATTTTTGATCAGTACCTGGGCGGAATCGGCCCACATAAAGACATTCAGGTTCCCTCAAAGGAATTTAAGATTGTGGTTATTTTGGATGCCGACGCAAGCTTCAGTAGCATCACAAAAGACACTCCGATGATCCCCGTCATCATGCCCAATATCACCTCGGATGGGAATTTCCCGAAAGTTGGTCAAGGATGCCAAACTTTTTCTACCGGGTTAGAAGATAAAAATGACTGGATCAAATACAAATCTAGTGTCGAAGAGATCGAACGACTCTCGGGACTGAAAATATTTTCATCGCTTTGATCAAATAAAAACTAAGGATTGAAGCCGGCCTTGGCGGCGCATTGGTTGAAACATTCTTCCCATTGGCTCGGACTGCTGGGAAGGCCGTGTGGGACCTTTTGATTGCACTCTTGATAGCAACTGATGCAATCCTTGGCTTTAGGCAGCTGAAAAAGCCCGCATTCCCCGTCGATGATTAGGCAGCTGCTCAATCGGCGGCAAGCCCCATCACCATCTTTGAACTGGCTATCACAAGACGGATGATCATCTGAGCTAGCGAAACTGATACAAGCTTCGACTGGTCCGTGGCACCCCACCGGTACGCAAGATGCCCCAGGATCTCCCTTGCCGTTGTCGAATGCTTTGCCAGGGAGGCCCGTCAAAAGCAACAAGCCAGTCAATAAAAGCAAAAAAAGCGAAGTTAAACTTGAGTGTGAAATCGAACCTAATATGGAGCGAGTGGTAGTTTTCATTCTCGTAACATCATCTGGTTTTTTAAACAGGTCAAGAGGCTGACAAACCCAGATAGGACATGATCTGCTTAAAAACATACA
>JAYTZS010000319.1:0-9411 GCA_043741885.1 Bdellovibrio sp.
GATCGCTGACAGCAATTCCTTGGGCTGTCAATTGAGCTCTGAGCTCATCCGATTTTGCAAAATCCTTAGCTAAGCGAGCTTTGGATCTTTCTTGCACCAACAAATCAATCTCACTGCGTTTCAAGTCCTTTTTCGATAGCAGAAGATCATCCAAGGTTACCAGAAAATGGCCAGCAGGTTGTTGAAAAAGCGAAAGCAATCGTCCGAATTTCAAAACAAATTTCTGTAGACTGACAGACTTAGCCAGAATCGCTGGCTGTGCCTTCATTCCCCGCTTCACTTGAGAATTGAAAACTCGGATCACTTCGAAAACACGGGCAAATGCTTCTGGAGTGTTGAAATCATCATTGAGAGCCTCGATAATTTTCTTCCAGGCTTCGCCAGTAATGGCTTCGAACGCTTCATCTGTCTTTGCTTCAACAGAATGATAGCTTTCAGCCACAGCCAGCGCTGAATAGATACGCGCCAAACCATGGATGGCTTGATCAATTCCCGATTCACCTAAATCGCTAATTGAGCGATAATGAACGGAGAGAAGCATAAATTTCAGAATTTCTGGGTTGTATTCATCCATGAATTCACGAGCGGTAATTAAATTACCAACAGATTTGCTCATTTTAGCGCCAGCAAAATTGATCATATTGTTGTGCAGCCAGTATTTGACAAATGGTTTTCCTGAACTCCCCTCACTTTGAGCAATTTCATTTTCATGGTGTGGGAAAATCAAATCCATTCCGCCACCATGAATATCAATCTGCTCTCCTAAAAGAGCTTTGGCGATGGCAGAGCATTCAATGTGCCAGCCCGGACGACCTGGCCCCCAAGGCGAAGGCCAAAAAGGCTCACTGACTTTCGAAGCTTTCCAAAGAGAAAAATCCAAAGGATCCTGCTTCTTATGATCCATCTCGGGCCGCTCACCGACTCGAAGATCGTCCGGATTTCGATTCGATAATTTTCCATAACCCTCAAAGGCTTTGATCGAGAAAAGGACTTCGCCTTTGGATACATAGGCTTTTTTCTTTTCAATCAGATCTGCAATCAAATCCTGAATGGGGCCCATGTGTTCCGTGACTCTCGGATTGTGAGTCGCTTCTCGAAGCTCCAACCGCTGGTAGTCTTTCTGAAACTCAGAAATATATTTTTCAGCCACTTCACTGGAACTGGTTTGATCCTTTCGAGCCCGGTCAATAATTTTGTCGTCCACATCGGTATAGTTGTAAACAAAATTGACTGTGTAGCCGGATGCTTCCAGCCAATTGCGCACGAAATTATAAAACACGGCTCCACGGAAATTGCCGACATGAAGTAGCCCGTAGACCGTCGGGCCACAGCAGTACATTTTCACTTGTTTGCTATCGTAGGGCTCAAACTTTTCTTTCTTTTTCGACTGGGTGTTGTAAACAACCAACATCTTGATGACCTTCCAAAGTAGAATTTAAATAGAGTTGAAGTGGGGTTGATTTGATTTGAATTGAATTGCAATTGGAAACCTAAACTGCTTATTTCCCGACTCGAGTCAAACAGGTCTCAGCGCGTGCGATCAGCTCCGATTTTTGCATCAAAGGAACTAGAATTTTTAATTCAGTTCCAGACGGCTTACCAATAACAGCGATTCGGATGGGAAAGAAAAGATTCTTACCTTTCACTGCCGCTTTCTCTTTCACCAGATCTAGAAGCTGCAGAAACCGAACCTCGTTGAGAGTCTGACCTGGCTCGGCTTTCAATAGTTCAATCCAAGTTTTCAAAACTGCCGGAGTGCTCTCCCAATTCAAGGCTTCTTTTGCTTCCGGAAAAATCTCAAAGGCCCCTTGTGCCAAAGGTCGGTACAGCTCAATCGAGTCCGTCAGAATTTCCATCGCTGGTCGAAATACATCAATGCTCTGGCTTTGCCAATGGGGATCGCTCGGAAGATTGAATTTCTCTCTCAATAAAATTGGCTGAATTTGTTGCCAGATTTGTTCATTCGACAGCGCCCGCAGGTGCTGAGCATTCATCCATTTCAGTTTAACAGCATCAAACACAGCACCAGCCGGGTTGACTCGCTTGAGATCAAAACCAGAGATCATTTCATCCAAAGTTAGAATCTCTTTGCCATTGGCATGCGACCAACCTAGCAGAGCCACAAAGTTCAAAAGTGCGTGGGGCAAATACCCTTCCATTTGAAATTCGTGGCAGCTAGTGGCGCCTTTCCGCTTGGAAAGTTTTTGTCGGTCCTCATCCAGAATTAAGGACAAATGGCCGAACTCGGGCACTGTCCAGTTCATGGCTTCATAAATCATCAGCTGGCGCAAAGTGTTCGGCAAATGCTCTTCAGCTCGCAAAACATGGGAAATCTTCATCAAGTGATCGTCAACAGCGCAGCAGAAGTTGTAAACTGGCATCCCATCACTGCGTAGCAAAACAAAATCTCCTACCATATCAGAAGGAAATTTCACTTCATCGCGAATCAGATCTTTGAAAATAAAATCTTTTTTCAGATGTCGAGTCTTGAAGCGCACGACGGCTTTTTCCCCGCCGGCAAGCTTGGCTAGAGCTTCTTGCGGGGGCATGGCCTCGTAGGGGCTTTCAACATGCGGGGGTCGCCCTTGTGCCTTGGCTTTCTCTCTTTGCGCTTCAATCTCGGCCTCAGTGAGAAAACAGTAGTAGGCTTTTCCAGTGAGCAGAAGTTCGTCGGCGACCTTCCTGTAAAGATTCAAACGCTGACTTTGTTTGTAGGGACCAAGCGGTCCTAAATCCGAAAGCGAGTGAGCATCGGGTCCCTCATCCCACTGAAGGCCGAGCCACTGAAGATCCTCAATCACCATTCGCAGAGACTCTTCCGTGCTGCGAGCTTGATCCGTGTCTTCGATTCGAAGAATGAATTTGCCGCCCATTTTTTTTGCGTAGAGATAGTTGTAGAGGGCTGTTCTTGCGCCTCCAACATGAAGATAGCCAGTCGGACTGGGAGCAAAGCGAACGCGGATTTCTTGAAATGCCATTGGGGCCTCCGAATCAAGTGAAATTCAGAAACCCTCAACTTAGCGAATTTTTTGCGCAAGGGAAAGGTCGAAGTTTAAAGACCGAAGATCAATCGGACTTCTTCTTCTTGGGTCAAAGTTCCATGATCAACCGCCAAAGTCAGCTCTTTCATCAACAGGCCACGAGCAGTGTCGAGCATTTTGCGCTCGCCAAAGGACAGTTCTTTGTCGACTTTGAGTAAGAACAAATCGCGTAACACTTCGGCAATTTCATAAACTGAACCTGTTTTGATTTTTTCCATGTACTCGCGGTAGCGGCGGTTCCAAGTCTGAGTGTCAATTTTAACATCTTTGATCTTTAAGATCGCAATGACTTTGCTTGCTTCTTCTTGCGAAATAATCGGCCGCAATCCGACTTGGCTCACGCTGTTTTTGGGAACCATAATCTTCAAACCAGTTTCTAAAATCTGAACAGAATAAAACTCCAGATGAGTGTTCATGATTTCTTTCACTTCGACTGCCACCACACGACCCACACCATGACCTGGATAAACTGCGTGATCACCAACTTTGAAATTAACGGGAACTTTTTGAGTCAGAACTTCTGCCATTGAGCCTCCGAGCCGTCAGAGTTATAACCCAATTGACACGAGTTATCAAACTGTTCCGCTCAAACAGGGAAAGATTTCAAAAAAAACGGGATGCAGTGTGCATCCCGTTTAAAAAGTTATTTCAATAACTTATCTAGTCAGTGGTCATTCGATGTCGTCTCCAATGTTTGGTCATGCGTTTAATCATGCATAGTCAAAGCACGATCAACCTCAAATCAGATCCAACCTAGGCCGGATGGTCCTTCAAGTCATTGGTGGCAGATGCTAATGAGCTGTGTAAACAAGCGCGAAAGCCTGTTTCCCATCTTTTCCCATTGGGATTTTCGTTCCTTTGACAGAAATTTTGTAAGTGCCATTAGGCAAATCAGAAAGTTCCTGCACTTCATTGTTATTGATCGCATCACGAGACGCGTAAACTTTGGAAGCTCCACCAACTGGTCCGGAAACTTCTAAGCTCAAGTCATTCACTAAAGCTGCTCCTGCGGAAGGAGTACCCGGAGAATCTGTGTAAACTAGGTTGGCTAGCAAATGTCCGTTGGTCACTTGCACGGCCTGAGAGTACTCTTCATCTTGAGCGACGGCAGCTTCTTGCAAATGCGCTCCGGCTGTTTTCAACTGGGCGAC
This sequence comes from Bdellovibrio sp., assembly GCA_043741885.1. Taxonomy (GTDB): domain Bacteria; phylum Bdellovibrionota; class Bdellovibrionia; order Bdellovibrionales; family Bdellovibrionaceae; genus 21-14-0-10-47-8. The sequence goes on from JAYTZS010000319.1 coordinate 4,193, forward strand.
CTGCGCCATATCAACTCGGCCGAAACCTTCGTCAGAATTGGGGCGACGCTGCAATTCTTGAGTGGGCCCAGTCCCATATTGACCTGGGAACATCTCGTGCGCCGTGTGCATCAAAGTTGCTTTCACCAAGGCCGCTGACGGATTAGCAATATTGAAATTTTTGATGATGTATTGACGAGCCACGGTGGCTGCTCCGGCAGCAAGCGGCGTCGACATGGAGGTTCCACCCGAGTAAACATAGTCATCGTTGTAGGCTCCCCAAAGTGTTTCGGCTGTTGGATTGTGCGAACGGTCTGATAGAATGTTGGTTCCCGGAGCGACAATTTCTGGCTTGATTCGGCCATCCGTGGTGGGTCCGCGAGAACTGAACATAGCGACACCATCGAGGTTGTCTGAAATTTTAGAACTCCAGATAGGTTCAGCTGGCCAAGTGTCTTTTGCCGTTCGTAATTCGCTGACTTTTTTCTGGATGCCGCCGACTGACAGTAAGTTTTCCGAAGCTCCAACAGTCAAAATATTTTTAGCGGTTCCCGGAGAGCCAATGGAGTTGGGATCAATCTTGCCGTCTTTATCCATATCGACTCCAGAATTTCCTGCTGCAAACATAATCAAAAAATCCGGATGATCCCACATGAATTGGTCCACTTGCTGAGCCATTGCATCGTAAACTCCAACAGAGCGCGCCGAACCCCATGAGTTCGTATGTACTCGCACTCCGGCCGCGTAAGCATCATTGAACAAAGTCGAAAGCTGTGGAGGCACTGTCAAATTGTCGACCAGTGGTGACCACATGGCTTCAGGAAAATACTGAGCTTGATTGGCTCCGCCTTTGATTTTGCCACCTGAGGTGATACCGCGGCTGACCACAGAACCAGACACATGAGTCCCGTGGCCCATTGGATCTTCCCAAGATTTTGAACCCACTCCATAGAATTTCCCCGAAAGGACTGCACCTTTGAAATCGGCATTCATTGTTGCAATGTTACCCGTGTCCAAACCGGTGTCGGCCATTCCAGCGATTTGTCCTTCGCCGTGATAACCCAAGGCCCAGATGGCCTCGAAGTTCATCGCTTTGGTTCCGCTCTCAAAACCGGAAAGATCGGTGTAATCACCGGCTGGTTTTGGTGTTGGATCTGGATTCGCTGCTTCAAGCAACATATTCATTGGTTGCATTTTCTCGATGATCTGAACGAATTCGACGCCGCTGATCTGCGCCAAATTTGGAATCAAGCTGTCTGACATTTTCACTGACAAAGTAGTGCCGGTGAAATCTAAAACTTGAAAGTTAGGATCACTTGCTCGCAAGTAGCTAAGAACTGCTCGAGCATCGTCAGCGGTGAAAGTTAAAATCGCGACTGGAGACATGTGTCCAGTCGAGAGCACACTGAAAGTTGGCAGCAAGGGGCTTAGCTTCATTGATCCTTGGTAGGCGATGAATCCGTTGAAGCGTGGGCTTGATTTTGGATTTTGCAGCAAAGCGACCAGCTGAGTTTCAGAGGCTCGCACAATCAATGCATCTTCTGGAACATATCGGTAAATCGATACTCCTTGGGATTGAAGCTCCTTTTTATCCGCCTCTGTGATTGCATTTTTGTATTGCAAAACAAAGACGTCTTTGCTTGCGCTCAAACTTTGCGTGTGGTGGGACATTGTTCTTGCATCCACATTTCCATTGTGAAAGCGCAAAACATTTCCGGCCTGAGACTGTGCTGCCATCAATATCAGCATGGCTCCGATCAAATGATTCATTTGGACTCCTCCTTGTTGCTGTTGTGCAAAATCAGATCATCAAAAAAAAAAAGTTGAAAGAGAATTCTCAGTAAAATCTTTGGAATGAAACTATAAGACAATGTTTGAGCCGCCTGCGTTAAGCGATGCTGGCGAGAGCCGCGGGTCCATGCGCTCGAAGCAATTCTTGTTTGAGCAATTGGTGTTGCGGTTCCACCAGTTGCGGATCTTTTTCGAGAATTTCGAAAGCTGCTTGTCGAGACTCTTGCAGAATCAAAACATCACGCACCAGATTCGCCATTTGAAAGCCCGGAAGTCCTGACTGACGCGTTCCAAGAAATTCCCCGGGGCCGCGCATTTCCAAGTCGAATTCGGCAATTTTAAAACCATCATTGGTTTCTTCCATGAACCGAGTCCGAGTTCTTGCCTCTTCGGAAACAGCATTTCCCATAATCAACACACAAAAACTTTTGTGCTGGCCTCGGCCAACCCGACCGCGCAGCTGATGCAATTGAGACAAGCCAAATCGCTCAGCATGTTCAATAATCATCAAATTGGCATTGGGCACATCAACTCCCACTTCAATCACCGTGGTGCTGACTAAAATCTGAATTTGGCCTTGGCGAAATTGATCCATGACCTGCTCTTTTTCTAGAGGCTTCATTTGCCCATGCAACAATCCTATGCTGAGCTCAGAAAAGTGAAGCCGCAGCTTTTGGAATTCTTCGACTGCATTTTTCAAATCAATTTTTTCGCTTTCATCAACCAACGGGTAGACCACATAAGCCTGTCGGCCCTTAGCAATCTGATCGCCCAAGAATTTCAGGGCTTCGGGCCGTTTGTTTTCAAACACCGCTCGAGTCTGAATTGGCATTCGGCCTGGAGGCATTTCATCAATCACTGAGACTTCCAGATCACCGTAGACTGTCATTGCCAAAGTCCGAGGGATTGGAGTCGCTGTCATGACAAGGAAATGTGGCGACATTCCTTTTTCTTTCAGCTTGCCTCTCTGTTGCACACCGAAGCGATGCTGCTCATCAATAATGATCAATGCCAAGTTCTTGAACTTCACCCATTCTTCAATCAGAGCATGAGTTCCAATCAAAACTTGGATGTCTCCCGATTCTAGTTTTAACAAAATTTGCGTCCGCTCCGAGGCCTTTGTCCGACCTGTGAGAAGCGCGACCCCCACTCCCAGGGGCGTTAGGACTTTCTGCGCATTTTGCAAATGCTGTTCAGCTAAGATTTCTGTCGGTGCCATTAAACATGTCTGATAACCATTTTCAGACACCATCACTGCCGCTAAAAAAGCCACCAGAGTTTTACCGCTTCCCACATCTCCCTGAATCAAGCGATGCATAGGATGCGGCTTTTTCAGATCTGTTTCGATTTCTTGAAAAGATCTTTTTTGCGCACCGGTCATTTCAAATGGGAGACTCTTGAGCAACTTTTCAGTCAATACTTGCTTGGCTTCAAGCGCAATGCCCGCTTCTCGTTGCAGGCCGGCTTTTTTCGCCGCCAGATAAAGCTCCAACCAAAAAAACTCTTCAAAAATAATTCTTCGGTGCGCGGTCGACCTGAGCTGAGCGAATTCCTGCGACTGGTCAACCGGCGGGTCATGAAGTTTCCAAAGTGCTTCTTGCCGAGTGACTAAGTTGTACTTGTCGAGAAGCCTTGCCGGGAAAAGATCAGGCCCCCAAGAATCCGTTGCAATTTGTTCCAAGCAAGTCTGGATCATTCGATGAATTTTGGCCGAACTGAGGTTTTCAATTTCTGGATAAATTGGAATCAAATCATCTTTGAGCTCAGCTTCTTCTTCGCTTTCGATCTCACGGATGTCGGGATGGTGAAATTCGAGACGTCCCCGGTATTCGATCACTTTGCCAGTGATCCGCACTTCAGTTTGTGGACTGAATCTTTCAAAATAACCTTTGTAGGGCACGCGAAAGTATTTGCAGTGAATTTGCCCACTGGAATCACTCAGGATAATGTCATAAATTCGCCGCTTGGATTGGCCGAGTGGAATGGCGCTGACTTTTGAAATGTGTGCTTTCAAACTGACTGTTTCATTCAACTGAAGGCTGCGGATGTTGCGCGCCGCTCTTCGGTCTTCGTAGGCTCTTGGAAAGTACTGAATTAAATCTCGCACTGTCCGAATTTCTCGTTTGTTCAAAAGCTCGGCCAATTTGGGCCCAACCCCTTTGAGATACTGGACCTTTGTCTCAAGAGACATGGCAGGCTTGGTTGGTTCTGATTTGATTCTGGCAGTTGGCGTGGATGGCATCGCGTCTGATTGAGACAGATCCTTAATTTTTTGTCAAACTCCTCGACATAAGGATGTTTCAAAAGCGAAAAAAGATTCCCCAACCGAGCAGGCATGGCAAAATAGAGAGATGGAAAATCCAGGATTTTTTAAAGTTCGAATCAGCTCTGTTGTGCCCGAGAAACCGATCACTTTCGATCTTCACCTGAAGCTCAACAACCAAGTGATCATTTACCTGCGCGGCGGCGACCGCCTTTTGAAAAGTAAAATTCTTCAGCTTGAAGCTCGTGACAGTGGCAATTTTTTTTTGGTCAAAGATGAAGACCGGAAACTCTACAAAAGCTATGTGCATGATCAAATGATTTCTGATGACTTGAACGTTCGCGAAAAGGCATTGCTACTGAAAGAATCGTCAATGACCTTGGTTGAAGAGCTCTTTGAGCACCCGGATGTGAACAAAGCCCTCGACGGTGCCCGACCAGTGATCAAACAGTTCGTTGAATTTATGAAAGCTGAACCTGAGGCCATGGGACATTTGATTTCCCTCTCAGGTCATGATTTTTACACTTACAATCACTCGCTGGATGTTGGAATTTATTCTTTAGGTTTGGCTGAAACAATGGGTTTCAACGGCAAAGAGCTAGAGGAGATGGGGATCGCTGCCCTCTTGCATGACGTTGGCAAACGGCAAATCAGTCTGGACATCCTGTGCAAAAAGGGGGGCTTGTCTGACGCCGAATGGTCGCAGATGAAAAAACATCCTCAGTACGGACTGGTGATATTAAACCAAAATCCAAATGTTTCAGATGCTGTCAAAGCGGCCTGCTTTGAGCATCACGAATCTTGGACTGGAAATGGCTATCCTCAGCAGATTTCAGGTCAAGAGATTCATCCCTTCGCTCGGATCGTGGCGATCACCGACACCTATGATGCAATGACCACTCAACGCTCGTACAATGTGCCGATGACACCGCATGAGGCTGTGACAATGATGCGAGATAAATTGTCTGGGCGCTATGACCCTGACATGTTGAAGGCTCTGCATTCTGTGCTGTTCAAATTGAAAGCGGCGGCTTCTTGAAATCTAGAAAATCGGTTTTGATATGGCTCCTGCTGCTTCAGCTCTTTTCCTTACGAACCAACGCTTTGGAGCCGCAAGACCCGCAGACTTTATGCGATCGCTATATCACAGAAGCGGAGCAAAAGATTTGTCAGAAAAAAGTCAAAA
>JAYTZS010000320.1:0-9404 GCA_043741885.1 Bdellovibrio sp.
ATATTTGTCGTCTCATTTTGAGAAAGATTTCGAAACTGTCAGAAAACTAACGATCGAGTTTGTAAGCGAAACTTCCGAAAAGCAGAGGTATGAATAAAGCGTTCTACCTTTTACTTTTTGCAATGACCGGTTTACTCAATGCCTGTGGCGGACTTGGTTCCAGCCAAGATTCTGTACCAGCGCCGAGTCCAACCGCTTTCGGTCCGATTGGTGCCGAAGCTGCCTATTGCAGTGCTGTTTCTGCTCCATCGTCAGCAGTCACTGTGACGTCCACAGCACAATTTAAATACTGGGTGGTTAATCCGTCGTTCGGCCTAACTACGACGAGCACAGCTCCGATTCGCTTTGCCGAAGTTCAAGTCTTGGATGCTTCGGAAAGAATCATTCAGTGCGGTGAGACTGACGGAACAGGGGCGATCAGTGTAGCTGTACCCAAAGTCGCCGGCACTTACACTTTGAAGGTCCTCTCTAGGGCTGACAACACCAACTTCAGAGCAAGTGTTTTGGCGGATACAAATTCAATGAGACCTTATAGCATTTCTGCAGGCTTTTCGATTGCCGCTACAGACACTACGAAATCTGTCGCGTTAACGCCGGCGAACTACACTGCTACTTTAGAAGGCGGAGCCTTTAATATTCTTGATCAAATTTACAATGCGAATAATTTTATCCGTACTCATCAGACTTGTTTTGGCGGCGCTGCGTGCTCTTCTTTTACAGTGGCGCCAAAAGTGAGGATATTTTGGCAACCGGGCCTTAGTCCCGGCGTGTATTACCAGTCTCCAACAGCATCAATTTCCTTTTTCATTGCCAACGATCAAGCATCTTTGGGTATGGCAACGGGAATTTATTTAATGGGTGGAGTCAACGGAGACACATGTGTCGATACGGATCACTTTGACAATTCGGTGATCATTCATGAATACGGCCACTTTCTAGAAAAGTCCTTTGCCTACAGTGACTCTCCGGGTGGTTCGCACAACGGAAATTCAGTGATCGATCCACGACTGGCGTGGTCTGAAGGTTGGGCGGATTTCCTTCAGGGCGCGGTTCGCAATGACTCGCATTATATCGACACGAAAGGAAATGCTAGCTGCGCAGGTGGCACAGGCATCAATGTTAATTTAGATTTGGAATACATCGTAGCTGGACAAGATGCCGTGAACAACGCGACTTACTTAGGGGAAGGAATTTTCAGAGAAGTTTCTGTTTCTCGAGCTCTCTGGGACACGATGACTTCAAAAGTCGGAGGCGACGGATTTGGTGCCAGCGCGGGATTTGGAGCAATTTGGAAAGTTTTCTCAGATTCAGTCAGTGGCTTTCGCTCGAGCAATGTTCATTTCAGAAACATTGGAAATTTCAATCTTTTCATGCGGGCTTTGGTGAGCTCAACTGCGCCAGGTAGTTTGGCTGATTACGACAACCTCATCTCGAATGAACGACAGCGTTCGGATCTAAATCAGTTCGGACTTGCACTGACCCCGCAGGGCGTAGGAGCCTGCACTTATGATCTCCAGGGGGTTGCTGGCGTCAACAACTATGCTCAAACCAATGACTTCTATTCTTACAGCTATGACGGCAATCCGGCGCACAGCCAGGTGACACTTCGCTATGCTGCGGCTGCAGGGGGAGTCCCAACCGATCTGGATCTCTATGTTTGGAATGAATCCTTTTCATTCCAAGACGCTGCGACCTTGGTCGGGAAAAGTGAACAAGTTTATCCCGAAGCTTCAGGTACCGGTTACGAAGCTGTGGATTTGGCTGGAAAGCCTGCTGGAGTTTACTTGATTCAAGTTCGAGCTGACGAATCCAGTGTGAATGCAACGGCTCGCTATCATTTGGAAACCAACGGGGGAACTGAGCGCTTATGCCCATAAAAAAAATATCACTTCTGATCGTTTTTGGATTTTTAATGGGTGGCCTTGGCGGCTTGTTTTTTCAGAGTGTGAACACTCGGCAGCCGGCCTCTCTGTTGCCATCACCAAAGCTTCGCCTGAAACCGTGGCCCGAGACTTTGGTGGGAAAAGCACATGCTGCGATCAATGTTCGCATCTCGGTAATTGGTCAAATTCCCAATCATGATAATCAAGAACTGCATTTGAAAGCCGAAGTGACATTAAATCAACTGGTTGACAGAGAGGTCAAATTTCAGTGGAGTCTCCCGAGCGAGGCTTCCGTTGTCAGTGGAAATTTGGAAGATGCCTGGGCGAATTTACTTCCTGGCCAAACAGCAACGACTGAAATCACCGTCTTGAATGTCTCAAAAGAGAGCGTTGAAAAAACAATTCATCTTCATGTCTCTGGATTAGCCAATGGGATTCAGTATGCTGGAACTGGATCGTTTGAGGCAAATTCACTTGAGGAAAATGCTTCTGGAGCGCAGACTGGAATTTCCGCTGCGGGCATCAGAGATCTGGCCTTGAAGAAACAGTCTAGTGCCGATAAAATGAAAAGCGTACAACAGTAAAGTTAATTGATCGTTTTGGAGGATCAGAGAAAAAATGCAAAAGCCTTTAGCAATCTCAATTGGATTATTTCTTTTTCTCTTTGGCCTGGCTTATGCAAAAGCTTCAAAACCAGAGACCGAAAAAGTTCGAACTCCGGCTTCAGCTACTAGAGCGGAATAACTTCCACTGCCGGATTGAACTCATCTCGCAGAATTCCTTCGATCGCCATCAGAGTTCCAGTGGTGGAACTTGGACATGTTCCACAGGCCCCTTCATAATGAACGAAAAGCTTATTCTCTTCGTACCTTAGAATTTGAATGTCTCCTCCATCGCCTTGCAAGCCGGGCCGCACCGTGCGATCCAAGATGGCTTCGATCGCTTGAACGTCTTCGGGTAAGTTTTTCCTCAGTTCCTGCAAAGACTTGGTAACTCCAAAACTGGGGTCATGAACTGGAAGCCGAGTTTGAATCACAGAACAAGACTGCTTTTGAATATCATCTGGATCTGAATCTATTCGGTGAGTGACCGTTGCAACGTTCTGGAAAAAGTGAACCTGCTTCACTCCTTCAATCGCAAGAAGATCCAGTGCCAGTCGATTGCCATAAGCTTCTTCTGGGGAAGAGTAGGTTGCTTTGCCCTCGAGTAACACAGGTCGATCTAGCACGAATTTCCAAGCATTCGGATTGGGAGTCGCTTGAATTCGAATCAATACATCTTGTGAGCTCATGATAACATCTCCTTGGCCTTGATCACGCCTTTGACCAGGGCATCGACGTCCGCTTTGTTATTAAAAATGGAAAACGAAGCGCGGGTCGTTCCGCTGGTATTAAAACGTTTGAGCAAGGGCATCGTGCAGTGATGGCCGGCCCGAACGGCAATTCCTTCTTGATCCAAAATCTGAGATAAATCCGAATGGTGAATTCCCTCGACTGCAAAAGAAATAATGGCAACTTTATCTTCGGACTGTCCAATAATTTTAAGCCCCGGAATTTTTTTAAGCTCAGTGGTTGCATAAATAAGCAATTCTTGTTCAACCGCATGAATTTTCTCAAAACCAACTTTTTGCACGTAATCAATGGCCGCCCCCAAAGCAATGACGCCTTCAATATTTGGCGTCCCCGCTTCGAATTTATAAGGCAAATCATTGTAAGTCGTCTTTTCAAATGTCACTTCGGAAATCATGCTTCCGCCTCCCAAGTAAGGTGGCATTGCGAGCAAATGAGATTTCTTGCCGTACAAAACTCCCACTCCATAAGGTCCAAAAATCTTATGCCCAGAGAAGGAATAAAAATCCACATCCAAGTCCAAAACATTTACCGGTCTATTGCTGACCACCTGCGCGCCGTCCACTGAAATCAAAGCGCCAACCTGGTGAGCCAACTTTGCTGCTCTTTTGACGTCAACAAAGGTTCCCAGGGTATTCGAGCACTGAGTGAGTGAAACCATTCGAACAGACCCAGAAAGCATTTTTTCAAATTCACTGAAAACCAAATCACCATGGTCATTCACTGGCGCTACATTCAATTGAGCTCCCGTGAGCTCACAGACCATTTGCCAGGGGACGATGTTCGCGTGATGTTCCATTTCAGAAATCAGAACCCGGTCTCCTGCCTTTAGTTGTGACCGGCCCCAGCTTTGCGCCACAAGGTTCAAAGAGGCTGTTGTTCCAGCAGTAAAAATAATTTCTTCGGTCAATTCGGCACCTAAAAACTTTCGCACTTTTTCTCTTGAGCCTTCGAACGCTTGAGTGGCGCGGTCAGCGAGGTAATGAGCTCCACGATGAACATTCGAAGTCTCATAAGTATAAAAATGAGAAATGCGCTCAATAACTGGCCAAGGCTTCAAGGCCGAAGCTGCGCTGTCCAAATAAACCAATGGTTTGCCACGGATTTTCTGAGTCAGTGCCGGAAAATCAGCTCTTAATTTGTTGTTTTCGATCAGGCTCATAACTGACCTTTCATCGCTTGATAAGCTTTCAAAAGGCGAATCTGCAACCAATCTCGAATGGCCTCATGCGAGATCCGGTCGATCAGTTCGTTTACAAATCCCAGGCTCATCATCTCAATTGCTTTTTCACGAGGGATCGCTCGGCTGAGAAAATAAAAAAGCTCTTCCGCATCCAGCTGACCGACGGTGCTTCCATGGGTCGCTTTCACGTCGTCGGCATAAATTCCAAGTTCTGGTTTCGAATCTGCTTCTGCCTGAGAGCTCAAGAGCAAATTGTGATTCAATTGTTCACTGAAAGCTTTTTGCGAACCTAGGCGGATCGACACTCGTCCATTAAAGACAGCGCGAGATTCGCCGTCCAAAATGGATTTGTACAACTGACTAGTGATGCAAGCTCCAGCGACATGATCAATCAACGTGTGGTTATCAAAGTGCTGTTTTCCAGTACCCAAAGTCATTCCATTGATTTTTGCAGTAGCCTGTTCGCCCAGACAGAAGACTTCCAAAGTGTGCCGGCTGAGGCGCGCGCCTGTAGCATAGGACAAAGCTTCCAGATTCGCTTGAGCCTGTAAATAAAAACGTGTCCGCCCTACGTGTGTTGATTCCCTCGACTCAGATTGGACTCGAACAAACTCCAGGGTCGCCGAAGACTCGACCAGCACATCAGCGCTGCTGTTGGTCAGTGATTTCAAAGCGTCGCCGATAAACGTCTCAACCACAGACAGGCGGCTGCCAAAGTTGAGACGAATCAAAGTTTGCGAGTAAACTGATTTTTCAGAGCTTGAATAGCGAATCAGCTGCAGCGGCTTGAGTGGGGCATGATCGCGAAACACTTCGATGACTAAAGTTTGTGAATTTCGGGCTTTGTTCAGGGACTCCATGGAGTCAGTGGCAAGATTTCCGATTTTCTGCTGCACTTGAAAAACCGCTTGTTGAATTTCGTTCGCCAAGGGATTTTCAACAGCATAAACTTGTAGTCCTACAGCCATCGGAAAATCAGATAGGCTCTCATTCAGAATGCCATTGATAATAACTAGGTTGTAAAAATCTGGATTTTTTTCCTTGGACAAAAGAGTGTTCAAGGTCGCATCGGAAATGTGGGAAGACGCACTTTCAGCTTCCAGTGCAGTCTCAGGTAAGTGCTTCAGACTTGTGTAATGCCAAGCCTCATCAGCCTTGGAAGGCAAACCATGCTGTTCAAAGTAATCCGAAGCTTGCTTTTTATATTCCAACAGGGACAACATCACATCAACCAATCATAACCTTGCTTTTCTAATTTCAAAGCAAGGCTGGCATCGCCAGTTTCTACAATTTTTCCATTCGCCAAAACATGAACAAAGTCTGGTTTGATATAATTCAAAAGACGTTGATAATGAGTGATCATTAAAATTGCATTGTTTTTACTTCGAAGCTGATTCACTCCTTCGGCAACAATCCTGAGAGCATCAATATCCAGACCCGAGTCTGTCTCATCAAGTAAGGCCAATCGCGGTGAGAGCACTGCCATTTGTAAAATTTCATTTCTTTTTTTCTCACCACCTGAAAAGCCAACATTGACTGGCCGCTCGAGAAAACTTTCATTCATCTGCACAAGCTTCATTTTGGTTTTCACAAAAATTCGAAATTCATTTTCAGACAGTTCCTCGGAACCCTGATATTTCAAGATTGAATTGAAAGCCGTGTGCAGAAAATTAAAATTAGATACTCCTGGAACTTCGACTGGGTACTGCATGGCCAGGAAGATTCCCTCTTTAGCTCTCTCATCTGCCTCAAAGTCGAACAAATTTTCTGACTTGAAATTGATTTCGTAAAGCACCTCGCCGCCGGTCACTTGGTAAGCCGGATGGCCGGCTAAGACTTTGGATAGAGTGCTTTTCCCAGATCCGTTGGGTCCCATGATGGCATGCACTTCCCCTGCTTTTACAGACAGGTTGATCCCCTTGAGAACTTCTTTTTCATTTACGCTGACTTGAAGATTTTTAATTTCTAACATGTTTTCGCCTTGCTTTATCCCACACTGTTTTCAAGCTTCATTTCAATCAACTTCACAGCTTCCACTGAAAATTCCAGCGGCAGTTCTTTGAACACTTCTTTACAAAAACCGTTCACAAGCATGGAAATTGCGTTTTCTTTGTCCAAACCACGAGACTGTAAGTAAAAAATCTGCTCTTCGCTGATCCGAGATGTCGAAGCCTCATGTTCCAAAGTCGCTGTTTTGTTTTTCACTTCAATATATGGATAAGTGTGAGCACTGCACTGTGCTCCGACGAGCATTGAATCACACTGCGAGTAATTCCGCGCGTTTTCGGCTGAAGGCATGATTTTCACCAAACCACGGTAAGCGTTGCTTGAATGGCCAGTTGAAATTCCTTTAGAGATAATTGTGCTTTTGGTGTTCTTTCCAATATGGATCATTTTCGTCCCGGTGTCGGCCTGCATATAATCGTGGGTCAACGCCACCGAATAAAAAGCTCCTTCAGAGTAGTCTCCTTGTAAAATCACCGAGGGATATTTCCAAGTGATGGCTGATCCACTTTCTACTTGAGTCCAAGAAATTTTGGAGCGAGCTCCAACGCATTTGCCCCGCTTGGTAACGAAATTGTAGATACCGCCGCGACCTTCTTTGTCGCCACTGTACCAATTCTGAACTGTCGAGTATTTGATTTCTGCATCTTTCATCGCAACCAATTCAACAACTGCTGCGTGCAGCTGATTTTCGTCCCTTTGAGGAGCTGTGCAGCCTTCGAGGTAATTGACGTAACTGCCTTCGTCAGCCACCAGCAAAGTTCTCTCGAATTGGCCCGTTTCGGAAGCGTTGATTCGAAAATATGTCGAGAGATCCATGGGGCAGCGAACTCCCTTGGGAATGTAACAAAAAGATCCATCAGTGAAAACAGCAGCATTCAGAGCCGCATAATAATTGTCAGACACGGGGACGACTGTACCCAAATGCTTTCGCACCATTTCGGGATGCTTTTGAATCGCCTCTGAAATTGAGCAAAAGATGACACCGGCCTTTTCGAGGGCTTCGTTGTGAGTGGTTCCAAGTGAAACCGAATCAAAAACAAAATCAACTGCGACTCCGGAAATTCGTTTTTGTTCATTCAGTGGAATTCCGAGGCGCTCGAAAGTTTTGATCAGCTCTGGGTCCATGTCTTCCATGGATTTAGGGCCCTCCTTCGGATCTTTTTTCTTAGGCGCCGAATAATAAACGATGTCCTGAAAGTCAATTTTTGGATATTGAACATGCGCCCAATCAGGCTCCTTCAAAGTTTGCCAGTGACGGTAGGCCTTCAGTCGATAATCCAGCATCCACTGCGGTTCATTTTTTTTGCTAGAAATAAATCGAATGATCCCCTCATTGAGACCTTTTGGAGCCTGATCTGTTTCAATATCAGTCACAAATCCATATTTGTAACTGGTGTCGTCGAGCGGAGAAGCTGTCGCTTTGTTGCTGAGTTTTAAATTAGACATTTTTTCGCTCCTTGGGCTCGCTTGCCTTGGATTCGCCTACGAAAAGCAATTCTTTCAGTGATAAGTTTTGGTAAAACTCATTGAGCTTATGATTTAAAACCGTAACCGGGGAAATAATGTTGCAAGTGAATTGCATTTCGCAGGGAGCTTCATTGCCAATGCATTTTGCAATCTGCGTTGGCCCCTGAATGGTTTCGATTAAATCTTGCAAGCTGATCTTTCCCAAATCACGAGTGATCTGGTAGCCGCCCTGGGCCCCCTGCTCGGATCGCAGAATACCTTTTTGTGCCATCATTTGCAGCACTCGCGCCGTTGCATCAAAAGGCGCGTGATAACTTTCTGCCACTTCTTTTGCCGATGTGAGCTCTCCTGGAACCTTTAAGCTCATGTGTTTGAGCGCCATTAATGAGTATTCAAGTTTTCGATTCATCCTGTTCATGGAACGCCTCTGGATTGCCTTTGGATAGCTTTGAGATCCTTCGGTTTAGTTGAAAACCATTTGAAAATCAATTGAATTACGCCAAAAATTGACGTATTTGAAGCTATGAGATTACTGAAAGTGACCCTTGGCACTCTATTGATTGCGTTTATAGCCTACATGACGATTCGGATATGGGGACAGGGACAAAGATTTACGCCTTTTGAGAGCTCTTTTTATGCGTCTAATTCTCTATTGAACACTGGCTCTGAGCCGATGCTGATCGTTGGTTGGGAGCAAAATTTTCTTCTACAAAAACGACCGGATCTGATTTTGTGGGTCGATGTGTATCGCGCTAACAATCAGACGATTTTAGTCAAACCATGGACCGATCGAAACAAGCCTAAAAAATTGCAAGAGCAAATTGCGACGCCGGCTCGCCCTTTGTTAAAAGATCTTTTGCTTCAATTTCCAAAAACTCGCTTTGTAGTGAACTGCAATGACAATGTTCAAGATATTCAGATTCAGTTGGCTCAAGTGATTGACCAAGCTCATGCCTCTGAACGGGTGCTCCTAGCAAGTGAGTATAATACGATCTTATTGAGCACCAAAGAAATCAGCCCGATGATTATTTTTGGCTCCACAGTAGCAGATCTGACTCGGCTAAAAACTTTCGAGTCCATGGGACTTTTGGCTGCGGCTCCTTTTAAGGGTGATGTTTTTTTCTCACCTTTGGTTTATCATGGCCGCGCTGCGGTCGATTCTGACATTGTTCAAGAAATGAAACGTCGTTTCAAAAAGGTGATCTTGGGCCCTCTGGCAACCAAAGAGGATGTTGCTCAGGCAAAGAGTTATCAGCCAGACGGTTTTTTTATCGAAGATCCATTTTTAATTTTGACCCGAATGACTGAGTAGGCCTTCCATTTACCTCGACCTTTAGCTAGGTTTTGTTTCTATCTCCACTGAGGATCCACACAATCTGCTCTTGAAGCAGCCCGCAACAGATGGCATCACGACAATCGCCTAGCAGAGTAATGATTTTGCTGAATATAATAAGCCTCAGCTTTTTTTTAGAATGCCATTCAAGGAGGAAGAATGAAAGTGAACACCAGTGCGCT
>JAYTZS010000321.1:0-9380 GCA_043741885.1 Bdellovibrio sp.
GAAGACAGAGCTCGGATCCAGCAGTTGATAGTCAAAATGGCGCCCTCTTGGCAAAAGGAAAGTCTGAAAAAAAATCCAAGAGAGATTTTGAGTTTTGTCTCGAAACAAGGGCCTGTTTGGATTGTCAGCCCCAAAAAAAGGCAAGGCCCTTTCTCGCACTCGGGTCGGCTTGAAGAATCACTTTTTGTCTGGATGCGTGAGCAAGTCGGATCCTTGCTGGGCCAATTTAAAAGTTTTCAATTGAACAGTGTTCAATTCGAAGTTGAGGCAACATCCTCAGAGCAAGATTTAGGCTGGCTCACAGGGCTCGAGCTCGCAGCTTACAACTACAAAGGAATTCTCGATGGCAATTCGCTGGATTCATTTCCGAAAATCCATGTGAAATATGTCAATTCGAAAAACAAGAGAGATGCTGGGCAAGTGAAGCAAGCGCAAGCTCTAGCAGGAGCAGTGAACTTGGCTCGACACATGGTCAACACTCCGCCTAATTTTCTCAATCCACAGACAATGGCCGATTTGACAGTGGAAAGATTTGGCGGTCTGAAACAATTGAAGGTCGACATTTGGGATGCGCAAAAGCTCAAAGCCGAAGGGATGAATTTGCACTTAGCCGTCGGTGAAGGATCTGCCAACCCTTCAAGACTGATTCACTTGAAGTACCGGCCTGTGGCTGCCTCTGCCACTGAAAAGCCGATTGCTTTCGTTGGCAAGGGAGTGACTTTTGATACCGGCGGATTGGATATTAAGCCTTCGTCTGGAATGCGCTTGATGAAAAAAGATATGGGCGGATCAGCTGCGATTTTTGCCCTGGCTCAATGGGCCGTTCAAGCAGAATATCCGAGAGCACTCGATTTTTATTTGGCTATGGCTGAAAACAGTGTCGACGCCGGAAGCTTTCGGCCCAGTGATGTTCTAACGGCTCGAAACGGAATGCGAGTTGAAATTCACAACACCGATGCCGAAGGTCGTCTGGTTCTCGCAGATGCTTTGGACGTGGCAACAACTCGCACGGGCCTCGATGAGCCGGAAGTGGTGATTGATGTTGCGACTTTGACTGGTGCAATCAAAGTCGCACTGGGTGCAGAGATCATCGGCTTGTTCACCAACCACGATGCTTTGGCCGAAGAGCTGAATGTGGCGGGACAACGATCCGGAGAATTGAACTGGAGGATGCCGCTATATTCTCGCTACATGTCCCAGATGAGCACTCCATTTGCCGACATCGTCAATTGCATCGATGGTTTTGGTGGCGCAATCACGGCGGCTTTGTTTTTAGAAAAATTTGTTCATTCGAAGCCGTGGGCTCATCTCGATATTTATGGCTGGAATGACAAACCGACAGGATCAGCAAGTCACTCGGGCGGCAGTGGACAAGCTGTTCAGTGTTTGGCACAGTATTTGCTTTTTCAGTTAGAAAAAAGTCAGTTAGAAAAAGTTAAATAGCTTTTCATTTTTGATCAGGTCTCGAACAGTCTCCGGGACCAAAGTTTGCCATCTTGGATCTCGCGCTAGAATCAGTTCTTTCACGAAGTCTGAATGCAAATACTCTTGAGCTTCATCGCATCCAGAAATATCTGAAATCTGCTTCTGGGCTAAGAAATATTGATAAATTGGCAGCCATTTTGGATCTGGAAAAAAAGTCCTTGTGGTCATGCACGATTGCTCTGTCTTGTGTGGATAGATATACAGCCGAGTGCTTGGATCGAGCAATTTACCCAGGCCTTCTAGCAAGCCGCCGTCCAAATCTTCATATTGAGTGTCATCAAACAAGCGAGACAAATGAGAAGCCCCCATAATCAGCACCAGCGGTAGTTGAGTGTAAGTTCGAAGAAACTTTTTTAGTCTGTAAAATAAAAAGAAATTCGAAACCAGAACATGATGTCCCAGTGAGCAGAGAGAAGTGACCCGGTCGAGGAAATCTTTTTCTTGGATGTGCCCATCCTGTTGCAAATCGCGCATGGTTAGCTCAAAGAGAACTGTCGCGGATTTAGACTCTTTGGGAAAATCTTTTTTAAACTGTTGCACACCTTTTTCCAGAACATCAACATGAGTCTTGGTGACCGGTCGATAGATTCCGCGCTGGATCACCACCGGCTTTTGATAAAGCTCGTCTGAAATCGTGAGGATGCTCTGATCCGGTCCAAACAGCACAGCATCCGCAAGGCCTCGACGAACCAGTTCTAGATTCATTAAGTGATTTTTTATGTGTTTCAGATCTGGGCCAGTGAAGCGGATGAGATCAATGGCTACTTGGCCTTGCTTCAAGTTTTCAACTAGAGATGTGAGTAGCTTTTCTGGAGTTCGAAAGTCAGTGAAGGCGGCATAAACGAGATTAACCCCTAAAACTCCGAGTGATTCTTGTTGCTGAAGGCGAATCCGATCAAGCAAGCGCACATGCAAGACAATTTCGTTGGCTTCTCCCTTGGGGTGAGTCTGAAATTTGATTCCCATCCATCCATGAGTTTGACGTTTTTTGTTGTCTCCGGTTGCGACGGTGTTGGCAAAAGCAAAAAAGCAAGTGCTTGCACCGCGGGATTGATCCAAACGTCGGTGCATCAAGCTGTATTCTTTCTCGAGCATTTTCTTCAGGCGGGATTCGCAGACATAGCGGCCGCTGGCTTCTTTTCCGTAAATTTCATCGCTGTAAATCATGTCATAGGCCGAGATTGTTTTGGCGATTGTTTGCGAAGCTTTGCCCGCTTGGAAAAAAAAGCGAGCGACTTCTTGGCCTGCACCGATTTCAGCAAAAGTTCCGTAAATCTGAGGGTTCAAGTTGATTTCAAGGGCGCGGTTGAGAGCAGACTGTGTTTCACTCATGATTTTTGCCTCCAGACTTTTGATCGGCTTTCACCCATCCCGTGATGGCCAAGCTCATCGCTTTTTCCACAGGCAGATCCACTTCTGTTATCATACTTTTCGGGATCAGCAAAGTGTAGCCTCCCAGTCCATAAGAATAGGGAAAGTAAACTGCCACTTTGTCTTTCATCATAGGTGCAAATGGCAAATCGTTAAAATTTTCACGAGTCACAATGCCGAAGGCCGTGGCCCCACTTTCATTAATTTTCACCAGAACAACACTTTTCATTTCTTTGTCACTGTCTTTTCGATTGAACAGATTCATCAAATCTCTCAGTGGAGAATAAATGACTTTAAAAAATGGAATCTGGACCAATTTGGCTTCGAGACTGAGCAAAAATCGACCTATTAAAAAATGATTTAAGAGCAACCCAAACAGAAAAATCAAAACAAAAGTAAGCAGCAAACCCAATCCTGGAATGTAGTCAGGTAAAATTTGGCGAAGCACCGAGCCCAGCAGATTCTCCAGAATAACAATTGCGCTATAAACGATGTAAATGGTGATCGCGATGGGTAGCAAAGTGATTAGTCCGCGGAAAAAAATCTTATTGAAAGATTGCATAGGGGCTCGCTTGTTAATGCTTTCAGTATAATCTCAATTTGGAACAAAGCCACCTGAGGGTTTTGTGATACCGACTGTCGCAAAAAGAGAATTTGGACTTAAGTCTCCAGTTCCCCGGACCTTTATCCGAAAGGTTTGTAGGACACTTTTGCCCACGAGGTCACTCTTGATTCCAGTTAGACAAATTTTCTTATTGCGAAGCCTGCTTTTCAGCACTCTGATTTTTGTTTGTGCGGCGGCTTCGGCTCAAGAATTTGTCCAAGGTGAGTTGCTGATCAAGTTGAAGGGGAAGTTTTCCTCAGTTTCTGCCAGCCAGTTTTTTGGCAAGATGCAGGGCAAGATGGCGCTAAAGGCTTCAATTGGCGAGCTCAACATTCACAAGTTTGCACTCAAACCGGGAGCTGATGTTTGGGGCACCATCAATGAGCTGCGAAATGACCCTGCCATTGAATATGTTGAACCCAATTATGTTTTGAAAAAATTCGCAGACTCTTTAGCTTCTAGCCAGACTTATTCTGAGTCTGATTTGACGGCGTTCTTGCAACCTGGCGACACCTACAGTCAGTCTTACGCCAATGTGCATGTCAACCAGGCCTGGGCTCAGGAAAAAACTTTGGCGCAAAATCCAGAGCGGCCGATTGTTGCAATTGTTGATACAGGCATAGATTACACTCACAAAATTTTTCAGCAATCAGGCGCAATGTGGGTCAACCCTCGAGAAATTCCAGCGAACGGAGTAGACGATGACGGAAATGGGTACATTGACGATGTTTACGGCTACAATTTTCATGGTCACACAGCCAATCCAATGGACGATGACGGGCACGGAACTCACTGTGGCGGAATCGTGCTTGGAGTGGGTCAGGATATTTTTGCAACCAATCTAGAGCCGGCCCGAATTCGAATCATGGCTTTAAAATTTTTGGGGGCCGATGGCTCTGGCTCAACTGGCGACGCAGTCTCAGCGATTTATTATGCCGTCAACAATGGAGCCACCGTAATTAGCAATTCTTGGGGTGGCAGTGGATACAGCCAATCGCTTCATGATGCTTTGATTTACGCTTACAACCATCATGTGATCATCACTTCGGCGGCTGGCAATTATGCCACAAACAATGATGCCACCTCGATGTATCCGGCCAATTACCCAGTGCCGGGTCAAATCTCGATTGCGGCTTCAAATGATTCCGACAGCTTAGCTTCATTCTCAAACTTTGGTGCGAATTCGGTTCACTTGGCGGCACCTGGAGTGACGATTTTGAGTTCTGTTCCTGGCAACCAATTTCGATTTATGTCTGGAACTTCCATGGCAACTCCATTCGTCGCCGGTTTAGCTGCGTTGGCGATTCGAGAAGCTCCAGCTCTCACAGGCTATCAGATTAAAAATATATTGATCAATTCCAGTGTGCTCGTGGCAGGGCTTGGTGGAAAAGTGTCCTCACGCGGGCGGGCCGACGTCTACAATGCTCTTATGGCGGCGAGAAGCGAAGCCAATACGTCTGCTTTTCAACCGGACTATAAAGATAGTGGCCGTGGTGTAGCTTCTTCTGATACTGGTTCCAGTGCCAAAGGATGTGGAACTGTTAGCTCAGCACTTTTAGCTGGTGGTGGAGCAGCGGAAGGATCGGGAACTTCGGGCCAGACTCTGGCGATCATTTTAGCTTTTACTTTACTCCCTTTGATCGCATGGCAGCTGGTGCGATCTCGTAAAACTCAAACATCACGACGACGCTACGACCGCTTTTTGATGAGCTCAGCAATTCGACTGAATGTCGAAGGCCGAGAATTGATTGGGCACATGCGAACTATTTCCGAAGGTGGACTGTCTTTCGAAGCCAATACCCTGCTTGAAAAAGGTGGAATTGTTTCCATTCAAATTCAAAGCCCTGACGGAAAAGAATCCGTGCAAGTGGATGGCCACATTGTTTGGAGTGAGCAAAACAAAGCTTACGGAGTTCAATTTGATGAAGCCAAAGACACGGCTCTCTCAAGCATCCGTGGATGGACTCAAAGGTTGGTCCGAGTCGCCAACTACTAGCGGGATCTTTCTAATTTGAGTGGGTGTTATGTGAAGTCCCATTTCTCAATCGAAGCGAGATTGGTCTGCATAAGTCGCGAGGCAAATCAGTGCGTTAGTGAGATGAGGTGGCGCGACTTTACTTGTGCTTGAGTACAAGCCCAAGTCCTCAAAAAGGAAGGGGTCACTACATTTTGGGCGAGTTGGTGGCCGTTACCTTTTCTAAGCAACATATTGAAAACAAGTCGGTTTTTTTGTTTTCATTTGAACGTTATGAAGAGGGAAATCTTCTCCGGATCTATCCTGGAAGGTCCAACGTAAGTTGGTGCAAACATCCTGACCCATCCCCATTTTAAGACTTGGGCTTGTACTCAAGCACAAGTAAAGTCGCGCCACTCATTCCATTGTTTCACTGGCTAGGCTCGCGACTTATGCAGACCAATCTGTCTTCGATCGAAATCAGGAGCTTCACAAAATACCCACAAAAAGAAGAAAGAGGGCTACTAGCGCCGGGAACAGAAGCTTTTGACTTGGTTTGGCTTTTAGCTGACGTTCTTCTACAAACTAAGATTTGAATTTTGAAAAATGGGAAGCACCTCATCGGGTCTTCCCAGCATTTGGATCCCGCCGTTTTGCAACCATAAAATTCGGTCGCAGTTGAGCAAGGTCGAAAGCCTATGGGCAATGATAATTTGGGTTTTGCCCTTGAAAAACTCTTCCGTGGCACGAACAAGAATTTCTTCAGACTGTGGGTCCACCGAGCTTGTCGCCTCATCCATTACAATCACTGGAGTATCTTGCAGTAAACAGCGGGCCATGCAGATCAGTTGCCGTTCCCCTTGTGATAAGTTTCGTCCTCGTTCTTCGATCTCCTTTTCAAGCCCCTGAGTCGTCGCCCATTCGGCAAGTCCGACCTGTTCCAAAGCTTGCACCAAAAACGAATCTTTCAGTGTTTTGCTAACATCAAGATTGTCTCTCAGAGCCCCTTTGAACAATGTTGGATCTTGAGAAATAAAAGCAATAGATCTGCGGTACAATTGCAGATCGACGAAATCCGGGGCGCTGGAGCCGTCGAGAGGATCAGGTCTTTTTCCATCAATCCGAATTTGGCCTTGTTCGACTGGATACATTTGAAAAAGTGCTTGAATCAAACTGGACTTGCCGCTTCCAGTTCGACCGACGATGCCGAACCGTTCTCCAGGTGCAATTTGAAAACTCAAATTCTTCAAGACGGGTGGAAGTGAAGTTCGGTAGCGGAAAAAGACATTTTCGAATTCCACTGAACAGGACGAGGCATCAGTCAATTTTGCAAATTTGAGATTGTTTTCCTGCTGCTTTGAAAATTGGGCGTGGCCTGTGGGAAATTGGGCTATTGAGGGAAGTTTTGAGCCATTTTCAGTGGGTTGACGGATGTAATGGTCCAGGCGTTCAACTCCGACCATGGCTTCTTCGAATTGGGAAATCCACTCGAAAAACATTTGCACGGTATTTCCAGAAAGTGCGATAAAGCTGAACGCCACTCCGATAGAGCCGATACTAAGCATGCCTTTTTCCAGTAAGAACCAGGCCAGAAATCCAGTTGATAATAAGAACAAAGCTGTCATGCAGTTGATCTGAAAAGAAAAGAACAGAAGCGACTTCACGGTGTCCAATTTGTTTTTTAAATAGTCCTGATCCAGCTGAGCAAAACGCTTACTGAATGAGCTTTGTTTGACGAAAGAGCGAATGGTATTGGCGCCCTGAGTGGTTTCAGCAAAATGGGCAATCGAAGGCGAGCGGCTGGCCGACAAACTTCTTCTGGCTTGTCGCAGACGCCGAAAGTTCAGACGAAACACTCCGTAATCCAGGACTCCAATCAAAATCACCAGAGGGAGATAAAGCGGGCTTGCGATAGTGATCAGAATGAACATGCAAATCAAATCAAAAACGATCGATAAAAGTTCGGCCAACGGGCCACCAAACAAGCGAAAGACATTTCCATAATCGCTGGAAAAGCGAGTGATGATTCGACCGGCAGGAGTGGAATCAAAAAAACTCATTGGCTGCCGAGAGGTTCGAAACGTCGTTTCATCATAGATTTGACTGACGGCTTCAGCTGACAGGCGAGAGAAGAGCACCCGAAATGTTAGAACAAAGCAAAACCCAAGCAGAGAGAGACCACTGAGCAAGAGAATATAATGGCCAACAGTGAAATTCTGGAAAAAAGTGGGCAAGGGTCGGCAGTGAGTGCTTGTTGAAGGGTCGCAATAGGAGTCGACCCAGTAGCCAATCAAGTTGGCATTTGCAAGCAAGCAGAGTCTGCCGAGAAATCCAAGCAGTGCGCACAAGCTCACCGGTACGATATAGGGTCTGTAAGCGATCCATAAAGTGTCATAGACCGTTTTGCTATAGCGACCAGTGAATTTCGATTCTTGTTGGAGAAAAGTTTTTTCAGAGCTCATGATTCTGGCTCCGGATTGTCAGGCTCAACCATCACCATTGTTGGTGATTCATCAGTGACAGCAGCAGCACGGCGTGTGCTCTCACCAGCGACCGTTGCGGCAAATAGGCGAAACTCTGTATTCGATGCAAGCAATTCTTGGAACTGGCCTTGTGCTTCGATTTTTCCGTCCTTGAGAAAAATCACTCGGTCTGATTTTTCGAGAACAGTCAGCCGATGAGTCACCAACAAGCGAGTCCGATTTTTCCAAGCGCCTTTTAAAAGTTCGTCAATCAACTTATTTTCAGTATCCACGTCCACCGCACTGAGGCAGTCATCCAGGAGAACCAATGGAGACTGGTAATAATCAACTCGAGCAAGGCTGACTCTTTGTTTTTGTCCACCAGAAAGATTTACTCCTCTTTCACCAATTTCAGTGTTCAAGCCATTTTCCATGCGCTCTCCGGCGACCTCGAATTGAGCTCGAGCTAAAGACTGTAAGACTTGTTGGTCAATTCCTTTTAAAGATTTCTTGTGAAGAACATCATACTCGAAAGCGACATTTTCTCGCAGGGAAGAGCTCATGATAAAACCTTCTTGAGGAACGAAGGTGAAAAACTGGCGCACTTGGTCCAGCGGCAATATAAGCGAGTCATTCCCGGCGATTTTATACTTTCCGAAAGAAGCCCCAGTTTCGCCGATCAAAGAGAGAAGGAGTAAACTTTTTCCGCTGCCAACTTCGCCGACCAAAGTGACGAATTCGCCTTCTTTGATCTTCAGCGAGATATTTTTCAGCAGGCTGTGGTGCCCGATTGAAAGGTTCAAGTTTTCAACTTCAATGGCCAATGCGGTGGATGCATGAGTTTTCAATTTGTGAAACTGATCCGGTCTTTGATGGAATTCTAGATTTCTTAAATTGAAAAAATGGTCGACTCGTTTGAGCGAAGTCCAGGAATCAAACACAAAAGTAAAAAACCAAGGCATTTGGCGAAAGGGCCGAGTCAGAAACACTCCAATAATCCATAGCAAAGCAAACAAGGTTCCGGTGGTGACAGTTTGATTTGAAAAATAAACTAAGGAAATCAAGGCCGTGAGATTGAGTATAAAAGTAACCGAGGAGCTGATGCTATTCATGGCTTGGCCATTGGTGACCATTAAGATTCGGTTGTCTGTTTCAACTTTTCGCACCTGAAATATTTTGGCTTCGAAAGCTTCCACCCAACCTAAAATTCTCAAAGTCCGGATGTTTTGCACCCATTCACTCACCAAACCAATTCGGTCAGCCGCCAGGCGCTTGAAATTAAAAAAGTAGCGGCTTTGACGGAAGGCCATGAGAAAACTCAAGCCAATAATTACCAACATAACCGACAAAAGCGGCCACAAAGGAATGGCAAAATAATGAGTCAAAGCATAAGGAGCTAAAATCAACGGAAACAAAATGCTGGCCCCGACCGGTAAGCTTTGTTCAAGGAAAACTGTGGAGCCGGGGATGTCCGTTGCATAGAGCGAAACAATCTCACCGACGG
>JAYTZS010000322.1:0-9293 GCA_043741885.1 Bdellovibrio sp.
GAGCAACAGGTTCAACTGGAGCAACAGGTTCAACTGGAGCAACAGGTTCAACTGGAGCAACAGGTTCAACTGGAGCAACAGGTTCAACTGGAGCGACGGGTTCTACTGGAGCGACGGGTTCTACTGGAGCAACTGGAGCAACTGGGCAAGGTGCTTATACTCTGACCACTGCGATCTTTACTCAGCCTGCTGTGAATTCGACGGTTGTTGTTGCGGTGTCTTCGACTTCTTGGATGTCGGTGGGTCAGGTTTTGTATGTCGCTAATGGTGGATATTATACTGTGACTGCGATCGGCAGCTCGGTCAGTGTGACCTGGAAAAATCTTGGTTATGTTGGCAACACCACTGCTGCCTTGACGGTGGCTTCGGGGTCTTCGGTTTCTAGTGGTGGATTGGTTGGCCCTCAAACTGTTAGCAATATTGTACCACTCACTACTGGCGCGATGTGGATTGGGTCGACTGGGGTTGCGCAAGAACAGACAATGTCTGGCGATGCGACGATTTCTACACTTGGAGTGCTCACTCTGGCAACTGTTCCGATTGCCAAAGGTGGAACTGCTGGAATCACCAAAGCTGCAGGATTTGATAATTTGTCACCAACTACAACTAAAGGTGATCTTGTTGTGCGAGATGCAACGACTAACAATCGTTTGCCGGCTGGAACCAACGGGCAGATCCTGGCCGCAGATTCGACCACAACAACGGGCTTGAAATGGGTTTCTGATGGAGTGATCAATCGCGTGATGACAACGACAGCCGTGGCAAACACGATTGCCGAAACTTCAATCTATTCTTACTCGGTCCCGGCAGCACTGCTAGAAACGACTCATGGATTGCGGCTGACTTTGGCTGGAACTTATTTGAACAATTCCGGTGCGACCAAAACAATTCGCATCAAAGTGAAATACGGCGCGACCACGTTATTTTACGACACCTCTGTTACGTTTGCTACCAACGCAGCCTCGCGCGCCTTCCGTGGGGGCATTGAAATTTTCAATGCCGGTTCAGCGACTAGTCAAAAGATGAGTGGATTTATCAATATTTCCAATGCCTCAGCGCCAACTACGGGATTTGGTGACTTCACCGTCACAAATACTTTGAACACGGCCATTTACGGGACTTCGGCAGTAGATTCGACCGTGGCGCAAACTCTCACCGTGACAGTCATTCACAGTGTTGCGGCAGCAACAGTAGTCTTGAATATCGAAATGGCGACATTAGAATTTCTATACTAGTTATCGCCTCTAATAAATTCTTGTCTTTTTTGAGTCTTGAGTTATGACGGCAGCTCCCATCTCAACCGAACCAGTGAAGCTTTGGCCGAGCGCGGCTTTGTTGGCAAGGCATCGGCTCACCTGCATTGACTTTGTGTGCATGCCCTTTCAAAATTAAACCAATGCCCTACCGAATTGTCTGGATTCTTATTGCAGGGCTTTTGCTCTCCCCTCTTTTAGGAGCTCAGGAGATTATTTTAGATTATCCTTCCGGTCGCTTTCAGGAGGACCAACCCCCTGCTTTTTTTCGTTGGTCTCTATATGGCGAAGCAAAAACTCTCACAATAAAAATTTATCGACTCAATTCAGATGGGACTTTGGAGCCAACTCGAAGTTTAATATCAAGATTTGATTTCCTAAGTGAAGTTCAGTCGATGCCGTGGCCGTTGGAGCCTCTCGGAAGAGGAGAGTACGTGTGGTCTATTGAAGGCTACGATGATCAAAGCCCTCAGCCGCGATTCCGCCGCGAATTGGGTTTCGTGGTTGAGCCGTTGACTTACCTAGACCTTACAACCTCGCGTTTTGGCTTGCAAGTTGGCTTCAGCCGCGGAACTTATCTGAGCAAAGAAACAAATTACGCTGTGGATTTTCAAACCACCCCGACAGTTTATGGAGTGTTGTATCGACGTGGAACCCGCAACCGAATTTTGGATCTCTCTGCCGCCATGACGGATTTCACGGTGCGAGGAAGTGTAAAACAATCTGTCGACGGCTTTGCCTCTTACTCTTACCGGATCTCAGCCCCGAACGTCAGTCGAACCGATTTCTTTGCCGGTTTTTCGCTGCGAAGCCTTTCGTTTCCTCGCGTTCATTCGTCAGATGGAGTCAATTTAACTACTTTGAATGTAACACAATTGAGCCCAGGCATTTTACTCTCGGGACAAAAACGATTTGATCACAAAATCACAATGTATTCGCAATTTTTCTTCGACCTACCCGTGTTTGCCACCAGAAAGTCAGCTTCTTCTGCCAATGAACTTGGCATCGGAGCAACCGGAGGCCTGTTATTTGGACAATTTTGGCCCTTGTCTTTCGGTGGACAGCTGCAATACCGACTTGATCAATCGACCACTTTTGATGACAGCAATCGAATTCATGTGCGTATGGAAGAGCTTTCGCTCTTGTTGAACACAACCTATGCTCTTTGAGTTAGACATTTAGACTTCATTTTTGGAACAACTCAAAACTATTCCTTAGCCTCGCCTAGCAAAATGGCGTTTAATGGCCCCAGCGAACTTTAAAACTGGAGCTGCCATTCCTCCAACTTATCTAAATTATCCATGACAGTCCCCTTCAACCGCTTAAAGGATTTCTTGATGCAAAAAAATAAACTTGTTCCCTGCTTGCTTCGATCTCTCAAATTTTTTTCACTGGCTTGCCTATTCATGGCCACCCTTCTCCCATGCGCCAGCCACTCGTCCACGGATGAGGCGCTTGAAACCACATTGGAGGAAGTGCTTCGAGGGAGAGGCCCAGAACTTCTGTTGCAATATCAAATTGAAATTCATTCGCTATCTCAAAATCTAATGCAGGGATTTGACCAAGAGTTAGAGAGCGTCTACCAAGTCAAATTAAAAAATCCGAAAGCTCTGCTTGATTTGACGGGCCTAGAAAAAAAACAAGTGGAATTGCAAGCTGCCTGGCAATTCTCAGAAAATAATTTCCAAAAAATACAATCGGTTTATGCTCGCCTACTCCAAGCAGCCAGTGACCAAAAAAGTCCAATCAACTTCGAGGCCAATCATAGCTTAGCCCGAATGCAAAACTTTTTAGCAATCAACTGGCAACACAAAAACCAAGATGCAGTGTCTTCAATAGCCCACGAGCTGGAAGCTGTAAATTCTCAGGCTGGTGCCCAGAATCACTATGTAAAAACCCTCAACCTCAAAAATTATTTGCAGTTGAAACCAGAGGCTTTGCTTAAGCAGGGTCCCAATGACTCCAAAACCAGCAAACATCTGCAGGCTGAGTTTCAAAATTTTTGCACTCAGCACTGGAATGATTATCAAGTGGACCGCTTTTCCGAGCTGCAGAATCCGTCCGCTCTGCCTGCCAGTGTTTTCCCAGATCCGGGCGCCGCAGGCACGGTTAATGGGAGCCACTTCCCTGCTGGCCTCTGGGCATTGACTTTTGATGATGGACCCCATCCCACTTACACTCAACGCATTATTGAAGCTTTGGCCAAAGCTCACATGACCGGGACATTTTTTTGGCTTTCGCAAAATTTAAAACTCTACCCAGAAATTATCGCGATTCCTCCGACTGTGGGATTTCGTCGCGGCAGCCATTCATACACTCATGCCAATTTACCAAAGTTGTCAGAGGCTGGATTGAAACATGAAATTGATGATGCGGGGGATGTCTTCACCGGCCTGATTGGAGCGCCGGCGACGTTCTTTCGCTGTCCATACGGCGCCTGTGGGCCCAACGGTTCGGCCATTCGTCAGCACATTGCCAAGCGAAATATGATTCACGTTTCTTGGAATGTAGACAGCCTGGATTGGCAGGATAAAAATCCAGCAAGCATTTTTGCGCGAGTGAAAAAACAGATGGACGTGGCAGGTCACGGGATTGTACTTTTTCACGACATTCATCCGCAATCGATTGAAGCTATCAAGTTAGTTGTCGCGTATATTCAGTCGAAGCCAGATTGGAAAGTGAAAACCATGGACGCGATCATTTATGACCTGACAGGAAAAGAATATCCCTCGCCTTAAATTAAACACAGTCAGCTGTTGTGAACCATTGGCAGTGCACAAAAAATCATCATCATTGGTCATTTTGACTAGTAAACATGACCAATGATGATGATTTGACAATGCGAATTGAAGCTATCCCTGACAACACCCCTCACCTTGACACCGTTATAATCTGATGGTTGAAAAGGAGTGTAAAAATGCAGAACTTAATCTGCTTACTGAAGGAGACCTTATGAAAAAGATCGTTGCAATGTTAGTTTCTGCTTTGTTTGTTAGTTCAATGGTTATGGCAGCTGATGCTGAGAACACAGACAAGTCAACAACTGACACTTCTAAAAATCCAATCACTGGAACAAAGACAACTACTAAAAAGCATCACAAAAAAATGAAGCACGAAGGTGGACCTTCTGCTGACATGACTGTGAAAGAAACAACTAAAGAGAAAAAAGACGGCACAGTTGAGAAATCAACTAAAGCTGAAGCAGACACTGAGACTAAGCACTAGTCGATAGCGTTTGTTGAATCTTATTTGTCACAGTATTTTGTCAAAAGTTTGTCAAAAAAGAAAAAGGGAACTCTTCAGTTCCCTTTTTTTTAGTTACTTGTGAGCATTACTCGAATCAGCTGGAACCCGCAGTGGGACGGCTTTCACTTGCGAGAGAAATATCTTTTCCCGTAGACGAAGCTTTTCGTAATTTCTTTCTGTTTTTAGCAAAACTAACATTTTGCTTTTCTCCGCGGCTTCGGAATCTTTCATCCGGGCTAGCCCCTCTTCAAGGTACTTCATCTCAATGGATCCTCGGAGTGCGACCAAACGCTTGATCAGCGCGGACTCTAAACCAATGAATCGTACCATGCTCTCTTCACTGAGTTTCAAATCTCGGACGAAAAATTCATTCAAATTTAGCGCCCATTCGTCTTGGATGTGGCTGTCCATCTTCATTTCAACATATTGATCCATAAACAAGACGTTATCGGAGTAGGATTGCCGGTAATCTTTGTTCTTTGCCGGGTTGTATTGGTTGTCCTTCTTTTGCTTTTCTATCAGCCCTTCGGTGAATTGCATTTGTTGCTTCACGGCCTCTGGTGAAAGCCGGATCAAGCCGAATATTCCTGCGCTCACTGCTGCAGCGGCCGCCCACCGAAACCATCGCTTTCCAGTGACTGGTTTTTTTTCGATCATTTTGATGCGCTGACTGGGTTCCATTTTTTCGTCAATGAAAGTTTCAGAGCAAAATATTTCTTTCAGCTCCTGACCGACTTTTTGACTGACACTGTGCAACTTTGGGCCTTCCAGAGCTTCAGGCAACAACTGATTGATTTCCGAGACGATTATTTTTTCGATTCGATCGGCCAAATCAACGGCTCGAGACATCAACAAAGAAGTTACCTTTTTTTGCTCTTCTTTTCGCGTCTTCGCTAGCTCTTCGAATGTTTTCTCTTTCAAGAGTTCGAGATCTTTCTCGGTCTTTTGATTTTTTTCGAGCTGCTGAGCCGCGTTTAGCTCCAAAGATTTTAGATTGGCTTCTGCTTGGGCCAAATCTCGGCTGAGCTGAGCTTGCCTTTTGTTTTCCTGCTTCAATAGAGCCGTCTCTTCTTGCAGAGCTTTCAAATTGGTTTCCAAATCTGACTTCTGCTTCAAACCATCGTGAATTGAATTTTCAATTTTACTTTTTTCGCTCGTCAGGCGATCAGTTTCGCCTTTGATGGCATCAAATTCAGTTTGAGCTTTTTCCTGCTGCTGCTTGATTTGAAGATTGGCTAGGTTTTTTGCTTCCATCAACTGAGATTCGTGGGCGCTCAGGTCAGCTGCGATTTTCTTGTCAAACAAATCTCTTGCCTGAGTAATTTCTAGATCCAATGCGTTTCGGACTTGCAAATTTTGCGTTTCTGCAGCCTCCGTCAAATTTTGAATGTTGGCTAAACCTTTCGTCTCGATCTCCTGCTGAAGATCACTTAAGAGGCGGTCCGTTTCCATCTGCTGTTTTTTCACCAGCTGCTCAGCCTTCATTCGGGCGGAACTCAAGATCTCTTGGGCTGAAGCTTCGCTCACCGTCAACAGATTCTGGCACTTTGCCCGAGTTGTCTGCATCATTGAATCTGTGTCGGAACGCGATTTCTGCCGCATTTGTTCCGCCACTTCTCGGCCATCGCTGACAATTTTTGAGGCTTTGACTTCGGCTTCATCCTGGAGATTTTTAGTTCTTTTTAATGTTTCGAGCTTTTGCTTTTCTGCTTCATCACGACTGTCTTGCCGCAATCGAAGGGCTTCGCCATGAGCCGCTTGCAGGATTTGATCAGCCTCCACTTGTGCTTGAACCTTTAACGAGTGCAGGCTCTCACGAACTGACTGCGGAACCTGATCGAGCAAAGTTTGCCGTCTCTCCGCCACTTCCTGATTGATCTTCGCGGAGCTTTCTTCTCGTTTGCGCTGTAGCTCTTCGTTGATTTGGGCAAGCTTCTCTGAGCCATATTTTTTGAGCTGCTCTTGGGCCTTTAGATGCACGGCTTGAGATTCTGCAGTGGCTTTGTCTTTAGCTGCTTGAATCAGCTCCTGAGCTTCCTTTTGGGCCCGCAGCAAAAGGGCTTCGGCCGCTTTCGCCGTTTCAGCCGTCAGCGGAACATCTTGAGCTGGTTTGGGACTCGCAGACTGCGGCGTATTTTTCAGCGCGGCTACGATGACGGATTGAATGTTTTCATTGAATTGCGGTAAATAATCCTTAAATTTGTCAAACTCAACGGGCCGGTCGATCACTTCGAATGAGATTGTTTCAACCGAAGTTCCTAGACGAATCACGGCTCCTGGGACGACTGGATACTTTTGCTTAGGGTCAAGTTTTGAATCATTGAGAAAAGTTCCGTTGGGAGACTGCAAATCCTCAATGAAGATCTGATCCTCTTTCAATTCGACCAGCAAATGTTTTCGGCTGACCGAAGCTGACAGCAAAATCACTTCCGCATCGGGCGCTCGGCCCAACGTGAAACGCGACCGGTCCACGAGATGAACTCGGGAATCGGTCGGAGTTGTGATTCGAATCAAAGGCAAATACTTTTTTGCCATCGAGCTGTGTTCCTCTTTACTTTTTCAAAATCAAGCTTAAAATCAAGCGGATTTAGGTTCTCTATCTGAATCTCGGTCGAATGGTCGTTTGGAAATCTCTTCGAGTAAGGCACTCTCTGCCAGAGCTTCCTGCGGATCTCGACTTTCGTTAAAAGCTTTGAGATCGGAAGGCACTTCATTGGTGTGAGCCCGATTCCATAACAGATCTAGCGAGTTTTCAAAACGATCGACGATGTCGACAAACAGTCGATCTGGATTGAACAGAGTATTGACCATTGTCATCAATACACTGAAAAAGATTCCGAGCAACGAAGCTCCCATCGAAAGAGAAATCTCAACTAAAAAGCGATCCATCACAGCTTTGGTTTTTTCAGGATCTTGTAAATCCATTCCGCTCAGTTCTGGCAAGCCCTTCATGACTCCGAGGAACGTTCCAAAAATTCCACCAATGACAAACAGTCCTGGAAGGATATTCAGAACTTCATTCGTGCCGACAGTTGGAATGATTCCAAAGATTCGGTTGAAGCACGGGTTTTTAGCGAAAGTGTTTTTGGTGATATTGACAAGTTTTGGCGGCTGCATTCCATATTTCAGAAATCGAATTTGCTTCAAAACGTCGTGGACCATCCAGGCGGTGCCCGCCTTGATCAAAAATACCCTGTCTGTAAGAGACATGACATAATCCGGCTTTCGGCGCTTGAATTTCTCGCGGTTTTCGAAAACTTCAAAGAAGGTCTTCTCTAACAATCGCTTGGTAATCACATAAAATGATTGCGGTTGAGAAATATTTTTCGCTTCTTTTTCGAGAAATCTTCCAGTTCGCTTCTCGAATTCTCGAGCGAAGGATTCATGCCTTTTCACGGTGCTGTAGACGAGCATTCTTAGAACAACTCCGAGCAAGAAGCCCAAAATCATCACTGGAAAATGCCAGGCCTTGGAAACGTTCACAAGGCCATCAATGAAGCCGTGAACCAAACTGTTGAAATCCATAATCACCCCTTTTTCTTTACTTAATCTTTCAAATTGAATTTTATAATAACGCTCTGAAGTTTCGCACAGTCGTTTTTCTCACAAAACGATTTGGATGTGTCGTTTGCGACACCTCGCCCAGAATCTGGATTGGAGAGAAAACTTCGACCGGTGACCTTAACCAGCGGCAACAGTTCTTTCTGATGCTGAAAAGTCATTTTGCTTTGATCAAAGACTACGTTAAAAATTGATTTCGCTCGAGAATAACTGAGATCCAAATTGTAATTCACGGCGATTCGATCTTTTGGATCCAGGCTGCGCGGATCGATGTATTTTCCTTTGTAAGTTGGCGATGCAAATCCGACAATTTCCACGTTCTGAATTTTGCTGGCAACTTTCGGATCTTGAAACAAACTTTTCGAATAAGCTGGAATTGTTTTTTGCAAGATCGCCAGCATTTCTGGTTTCAGCTCAGCCCGGTCGCGGTCAAAATAGTTGTTACCGAAGGACAATAGAACATCACCCGTCCCCAAGTCCACATCGGCTTTGACTCCGGCCGCAGCGAAATTCTTTTGAATCTGCCCTGCCAATTTTTTGCGGGCGTTCAAATTCTCTTGGGCACTTGCCAGAGCGGCCTCTGTGGCTTTCATCTGCCCATTCAGCTGAGCAATCTGTCCTGCGAGAGCCCTTGCCTTGGCGTCAGCATCCGCCTTGAATTTAGCTTCTCTTGCAATTTTAGCGGCACCTGTCAGTTTCTCTTTGGCCAAAGCCGCATCGAAAGCAGCTTTGTCACGAGCTCGCTGCCCACTGAAGTCGCCTTGGAGTTTTGCCACTTGGCCTGTGAAATCACCCTGAAGTTTGGCCACTTGAGCATTGTAGGCTGCTTGTTCCGCCTGCATTTTTCCTTCAAGTGCTGTCTTCTCTTGTCCTAGCTTGCTGACATTTGCTTGAGCCTGGTTCAGCTCACCACTTGTTTTATTGAGCTGCTGATTGACTGCAGTTAACTGCTGAGCCACCGCCTGATTGCGAACTTTCAGAGCCTCAACTTGAGCTTGAGTTTCTTTTTCTAACTGCTTCTTTTGTTTTTCAAAATTCTTTTGGCTGATCTTCTGGTGCTTGAAGGAAGCTTTGAGCATTTTTAGCCTTTGCTCCAAAGAACTATTCAGTCCCGCAATCTTTTGCTCTCCCAGGGCCAGCTGAGCTTTTTTCTCGCCGACTGTTTGAGCTAAGTCCTGAATTTCCTTCTGATCTGTCTCGAGCTGCTGGTCTTTGTTCACAATCAGCTGATCT
>JAYTZS010000323.1:0-9288 GCA_043741885.1 Bdellovibrio sp.
CAAACGGATTTGACCGAAGCAAAAGAACAACTGAAGAGAGTGATCGATCGAATCAACCGAATCTGCTCTCGTCGTTTCAAAGAAACATTTGACTTGGTCAATGACCGCTTCACACGAGTCTTCCCAGTTCTTTTCGGAGGCGGTGAAGCTCGATTGGAATTGATCGAAGATCCAGAGCGCCAGGAGATGGGAATCGATATCATCGCCAAGCCTCCAGGTAAAAAAATGCAAAACATCTCCCTGCTCTCAGGCGGTGAGAAAGCATTGACCGCCGTATCGCTGGTCTTCTCAATTTTCTTGGTGAAGCCCTCACCTTATTGTTTGCTCGACGAGGTCGATGCGCCACTAGATGACGCCAACGTTTCGAGATTCAATGACCTCGTCAAAGAGATGGCCAAGCGTTCGCAGATCATCGTTGTGACGCATAATAAACACACAATGGAAGTGGCAAAGAAACTTTATGGAGTCACCATGCAAGAGCGCGGTGTTTCCACTTTGGTTAGCGTGAATTTACAGGATCTTTGAGCATGAAATTCAGGCAAGAAGCCTTTCAAGTTCTCCGGATGATGTTGAGGCCCACTTCTCACTTGCTACTCTGGATGACGGTTCTTAGGCTTTGGCTTTTTTTCGCGCTGGATTTTGAGTTGCTTGGCTTTCACAGGGATTTGGCTCAAGCGCTGTTTGCTGGATTTCGCTTTGACCTTTTGATTTTAGGCTTTGTCTGGATTCCAATTGTTGTAGGGACGTGGCTCTGCGCCATCTGGTGGAACCCGCGCCGTCTTGCTCTGATATGGAAACTTACTTTTGCCCTGTTGATTTTAGCAATTTTCGATCTTTCCTGGCTGGACTTGTTTTGGACCGCTACCCATCAAAGCCGGATCAACAGCCAATTTTTTAACAGCGATCTGAAGACCGTGGTCATCGAAGGTTGGCTTACGTTGGGTTCACTTCGCTCTCTATTTTATCTAGTTTTGTTAGCCAGTTCGACTTTCGCAATGATTCTCTCGTTGAATTGGAAAGAGCGATGGAAAGTCGTCGGAGAAAAAAAGGCTGCCGGCGAAAGGGCTGCCGAGCCTCTGCGGCAACGAGTTGAATCTCCTCCCGCAAAATTTTTCTTTCAGCTGATTGGCTCTTTCCTACTGGTGGCACTGGCGGCTCGGGGAACTTGGACTGCCCATCATCTGAACATGGAGCATTCGCAAGTCTCTGAAGAGCCAAAAATCAATCAACTGGTGTTAAATCCTGCCTGGAATATTACAAAGTAAAAACTGACCTGCCGCCGCCATGCCTGATCGAGTCAACAGGCAATGATTGCCTTTCCCCCAAAGCTTTGGTCTCAAAGAGTGGAAAGAAGAGGAGATTCTATGAACCGCATTTTCCGTATCCTAACTTTGAGGTTGGCGTTTGTATTTGCCTTTGCATTTACATTAACACTGACACTACCACTGACGCTGCTATCCGTGCAGGCGACAGCGCAGACTCAACCCACCAGCTCAGCGTCATCTGAAAACAAGAGTAAAACTGGCGATATCGATATGAACCAGTTTAACAATATCAAACAGAAATCAGGGAAGCCCAAGCTGAAGGTCAATTACTCTTGCCAAGACCTAACTGGGAAAACTTACAAAAAAGATGACCCTGGTTTCGACAAATGCTTGGACGATTCGCAAACTGCAATTATGAATAAGAATCGACCCGTGGAGGCCCCGAATGGAGAACGCACACATTGAAGTGATGTGGGCACTGATTGGATTTGTCGGCTTGTTGCTGGCGGTGATCATCGGAGTCGTCGTCGCCAGTGTGCGAAAAAAAACGACCGAGCTTCCGTCGCCGCAGCAACCAACGACCCAGCTGACTCCAGCACCACGATCACCATCGCTTGAGGAAGATCCATTCAGTCCGACGAAAACTTTGAAGCAGGCCCTCTCTCGCACAGAAGAGAATTTGTGGGGTCGCCTGCGCGGGATTTTCTCTAATGAAACTGAAAAAAAGAACTTTGATGAGATTGAAGAGGTTCTCTACACAAGCGATCTCGGGCCGCAAACTGTCACTCGTCTGATGGAAGCGGTTCGAGAAGAAATTAGCCGAAGTGATCGCAGCAAGATTGAAAGTATCAAGTCAGCTCTCAAAGTGCAGTTTGAAGAGATTTTCATAAATGCTCAAATGTCAGAGCCGGATTCGAAAGATCCCCTCAAATTTTTGCAGCTCAGTGAAAAGCCAGCAGTTTGGATGATCGTTGGAGTCAATGGCGCGGGCAAAACTACATCTATCGGAAAAATGGCTGCTCTGCTTGCTCACAGTGGAAAAAAAGTTTTGGTCGCAGCTGGCGACACTTTTCGGGCCGCAGCCGGCAACCAACTCAAAGCTTGGACTGAGCGCGCCCAAGTCGAAATTTTTTCACCTGTTGGAGTGACCGATCCCTCGGCTGTGGCCTTTGACGCGATTGCTAAAGCGAAGGCTCAGGGATATGACGTGGTCATCGTCGACACCGCCGGCAGACTACACACTCAAGCCAATCTCATGGAAGAGCTCAAAAAAATGAAACGGGTGATGAGCAAAGTGGTGGAGTCGGCTCCGCAAGAAACTTTGATCGTGCTGGATGCCAACTCGGGACAGAATGCGCTTATGCAGGCCAAGCAGTTTCATGATGCGATTGGTTTGACTGGGGTGGTCCTGACCAAAATGGACGGCTCCGCCAAGGGCGGTGTTGCAGTTGGATTGGCCAATGAGCTTCGAATTCCTATCCGTTTGATCGGGGTTGGCGAAAAAATTGGTGACCTAAGACCCTTTTCTGCGAAAGAATTTATCGACTCCATTTTATAAATCAAAAATGAAAGGCAAAAGCCGTTCATTTTATTCCGAATTCATCAAAGGACAACTATGAAAAATCGCTTTTTAATTTCCTTTAACATCTTATCTCAACCGATTTTGTTCGCTGCTTTGCCGGCTATTCTGTCGCTTAGCATTTTAGTTGGCGTTTCTGGTATCACCGTTCGGGCTCAGGCGCAGACGGCTGCAGTTAAAGACATTCCTGCTGACAGTGACACCACGATCACCGTTTCCAAGGGAAAAAAATCGCAGACCGAGTACGAAGTGACCGATGGGACTGCAGATGTTCAAGGCGAGCCAGAAGTCCTTGCACGTGACGCTCGAACAGCTTGGAGAAAAGCTTGCACCGAATGGAAGCAAGAATTGAAAGAGTTGAACAAAGACAATCAAGTTCTTTCGATGAACTGTGGCACTCCAAAATGCGAGAAGAATTCTAACATGGAGTTTTTGTGTGAATCGAAAGCCTCTTATAAGGTAAAAACTCGGATAAGGTAAAAACTCGGACGAAGTAGGCATTGTCTTGATAGTTAGCACAGGAAGTCAATTATCGACCTTGATTCAAGGGTCGGGGCCGCTATACTGGAAATGTACAGTGTTAAGTTGATTGGAATGATTCGTATTTGCTAACAGTTTCAAAGAGTTATTCGCCGCCTGAAAAAGGCAAAGTGAGTGGAATGAAAGATAAAACCACATATGAATTTCAGATTGCAGGCCTTCCCTACAAACTGAAATCTTCTCACGATGAAAAAACAGTGCATGAGCTGGTCGACTTCGTCGATCAAAAGATGAAACAGGCGATGGCTGTTACAAAATCGGGCTCTTTTCAAAGTGCTGCGATTTTATCAGCAATGAATATTGCTGAAGAACTGATTCTCTTAAAAAGGAAAGCTCGTCGAGAGCTCGATCTGCTAGAAGAAAAAACTTTGAAGCTGGCAAATGAATTAGAGCATTCCAAAGTCGGACGACAGGGAATGAACGTATAGAAACAAATGGCATGAAGGCCAATTGGCGAAAACAGTTGCGAGCGCAATTCGCAAGTCTGACCAGCCAGGAACGAGACACAAAGACTGAACAGCTAATTGAGCACTTAACAGAGTTTTTACACTCTCAAAAAGGCACTTGGTGTTTGTATCAGGCTCTCGATTCTGAAATTTCTTTGAACGAGCTCCCAAATCGCGCGACTCATCTCAATTGGGTTTTCCCCAGGGTGATCAACACACAATTGAAATTTTTAAAACCGCTGCATGGTTTTGAAACGGCCTACGCTGGAATTCTCGAACCCGTGCTTGAGGTCGAGGGTGCCAGTGCTGTGAAGCTCGAGGACATTTCGGGATTTATCATTCCCGGTTTGGGCTTTGACAGCAAAGGAGGCCGCATCGGTAAGGGCAAAGGTTTTTACGACCGCGCCCTGGCTGATTCTGCGGGAATTAAGATGGGTGCGGTATTTTCGTCTTTGATTGTTGAAGAGCTCCCGAAAGATCCTTGGGATGTCAGTATGGACTTTTTGGCAACAGAGCTTGGTGTGTTTGAAGTGCAAATTGCAGATGATTTGCCAGAATAGAAGCAAGAAAAGTAGGATGTAAATATGGAAGTCGTAATTTCAATTCTAGTTGGGTTAATTTTAGGCGGAGTGGGCGTTTTTTATCTAAAGAAAGTCCAAGATGACACTCAGAAAAAATCAGCAAAAATTGAAGCTGATAAAATTGTCAATCGGGCCAAATCTGAAGCTACGAAGCTTGAGAGAGATTCTCAGGCTCGGGCCAAAGACTTTGAAACGAGAGCTCGGCGAAATGTTGAGACCGATATTCAAAAACAGAAATCAAAGTTAAAGAATCAAGAATCGCAATTGGAACGTCGATTGAAAGAGATCGATGAACAACTGAAAGCAAAGCTTGAAGAAAATGAGCGCTTTGTTGATACCCTCAAGGGGCGTGAAGAAAAAATAGCCATCGCTGAAAATCGAGTCAGAGATGTCGAGAAAAAAAGCGAGCAGCAATTGCAAGAAGCTCGAGACAAACTGAGCTCAGTTGCGCAGATGACTCAGGACGAAGCTAAACGCGAATTGTTTTCAGCTCTTGAAGAGACGGCGAAACTTGCGGCGGCTAAGAAAATCGATGAGATAGAGAAATTTGCTGAAGCTGAAGCTCAGAGCAAAGCCCGGCGAGTTCTGGCAGTTGCCGTCGCTCGGTTTGCTGGCGAATACACCTCCGAGCGTACAGTCAGCGTTTTGTCTCTGCCAAGTGATGAAATGAAGGGCAAGATCATTGGCCGTGAAGGTCGAAACATCCGAACATTGGAAGCTTTGTGCGGAGTCGATTTGATCGTCGATGACACTCCCGAAGCTGTGGTCATTTCTGGGTTTGATCCGGTTCGCCGAGAATTAGCAAAGCGCACTTTGGAAAAGCTGATGGAAGATGGACGAGTCCATCCGGCCCGAATTGAAGAAGTGGTTGAGAAAATGAAAGCCGAGATGACCAAGTCGATCAAGGAAGACGGCGAGAAAGTCCTCGTCGAATTGGGCATCACCAATTTGCATCCTGAAATCATCAAAGTCTTAGGCAGTTTGAAATACCGCGCTTCTCACACGCAAAATCTTTTGAATCATTCCATGGAAGTCGCTTATTTGTCGGGCCTCATGGCCAGCGAAATTGGCGCCAACGTCAAATTGGCAAGACGAGCCGGGCTGTTGCATGACATTGGTAAAGGCATAGATCATACCGTTGAAGGCAACCACTCCATTGTTGGAGCTGACTTTGCGAAAAAATTTGGCGAAACCGAAGGTGTTTGCCATGCGATTCGAGCGCATCACAATGATGAACAGCCGAACAGTTTGATTGCCCATATTGTGCAGGCGGCAAACATTTTATCGAACTCTCGACCGGGAGCCCGCCGACCTGGAATGGACAACTACATCAATCGATTGCAAGACCTCGAAAGCATCGGAAACAGTTTTGATGGGGTGCTTAAAACTTTTGCAGTCCAAGCTGGCAAAGAAGTCCGAGTGATTGTGGAAGCGTCCAAAGTCACTGACGAGCAAACTTTGATGCTGGCTCGAGACATCGCTCGCAAAGTTGAGCGGGAGATGCCGCATCTTGGACAAGTCCGAGTGGCTGTAGTCCGCGAGACTCGTTCCGTGGAAATGGCTCGCTAAGAATGACGGGGCTGAAAGATTTTGCGACTCCGAAAGAACAACTCGAGCTCCTGAAAATGGGAACAGTGGATTTCATTTCGGAAAAAGATCTTTTGCTCAAGCTAGAGAAAAGTTACAAAGAAAAAAACCCCTTGAATGTCAAGTTCGGGGCTGATCCAACGAGACCGGATCTGCACTTAGGTCACACAGTTGTCTTGAACAAACTTCGCCAATTTCAAAAACTTGGGCACAGGGTTCAGTTTTTAATCGGAGATTTTACGGCTTTGATCGGCGATCCCTCAGGTCGGAATGAAACCCGGCCGCCGCTGACTCCGGAGCAAATCAAACTGAATGCCGAAAGTTATGCAGCCCAGGTTTTCAAAGTGTTGGATTTCGATAAAACAGAGATCGTTTACAACTCGAGCTGGTTCCACCAATTGACTCCCGCTGATTTTATTCGCCTGACAGCTCAATACACGGTGGCTCGATTGCTTGAGCGAGATGATTTCACCAAACGCTTCAAAGCCAATATTCCAATTTCCATGCACGAGCTGCTTTATCCGCTTTGCCAAGGGTATGATTCAGTCCATCTCAAATCCGACGTGGAGCTGGGCGGAACTGATCAAAAGTTCAACTTGTTAGTCGGGCGAGAACTGCAAAAATCCTACGGTCAAAGCGATCAACAGGTTGTCATCACCACGCCGATTCTTGAAGGCTTGGATGGTGTGAACAAAATGTCAAAGTCTCTCGACAACTACATTTCAGTAGTTGATTCAGCAAAAGAAATGTTCGGAAAAACTATGCGAGTCTCCGATGATCTAATGTTGCGTTGGTTTGAGCTTCTCACGGACATCACTCCGCTTGAGCTGTCTCAATTGAAGGCTGATCTTATTTCGCATGTCAAACATCCGAGAGAAGTGAAGGTCAGTTTAGCCAAAACTTTGATTGCTCGATTTCATTCCCAAGCGTCAGCTCAGGCAGCCGAAGATGAATTCAATCGAATTTTTGTCCACAAGGGCCTGCCAGATGACGTTCCTGAATTTGCCATGGCTTCTGCCGCAGAGCCGATGTGGATTTGTGCTTTGATGAAGGCGGCAGATTTGGCGCCTTCGACCAGCGAAGCCCGCCGCTTGATTCAGGGTGGGGCGGTTCAAATTGACGGGACAAAAATTGTAAGTGACCAGCTGAAAATCGATTTGAAGTCAGGACTTCAGATGATGATCAAAACTGGCAAGAAAAAATTTGTGAAGGTCGTGATTCAATGAAAATTAAATTTTTACCCACTCTTCAGGAAATCGAAGGCGATCCCAATAAAACTCTGCTACAGCTTTGCACCGAAAACAAAATTGAAATCAAATCGATTTGCAAGGGTGTGCCCAGTTGTGCTGAATGCCGCGTGCGGATTGTCGATGGAGAATACAACATCGTTCCCCCGAACAAAGCCGAGATGAGCCTTATCGGAACCAATTACTACATCGATCAGCGCCGACTTTCCTGTCAGGTCCACTGTTACGGTGACATCACTGTCGACCTCGCAGAGCAAATCGAGCGCAGTGAAACTCAAAGCAAAAAAATTCGCGGATTTAGATCTCCTCATCAAAGAGGATCTGTCGTTGAAACGCATGCGAAGCAAGGGACCATGGTGCTCGACGAGCCAGCTCCAGGAAGTTCCGAAGGCAGCGGCAAGCGCCAGGGACAAAATAAAAATTCAGACAGAAATTCAGACAGAAATTCAGATAGAAATTCAGATAGAAATTCCAACAAAAATCTAAACAAAAAGCAGTCGCCGCCTCAGCAAAGCTCAGCAGGAAATCGACAGAAACCTCGCCCTCCAGGAGCTCCAGCAGCCAGCGGGATCACTCCTGCCCCAAGAGCTAAGGTGGAGGGCGAAGCTAAAGTCGGACCCGTTAGAACATCTGAAGCAACGGGTCCCATCATCAAAAGTACTGCTTCAGGTCCGAAGCCAAAAACGGATACTTCGAAATCTTAGGTTTGTCCCACTTCAAAAAAAACAGGACATAAGCGCCTTTTAGCCTTGGACGGATCTTTCTATAAAGAGTGGGCCGAATGTGGATGACTCGATTTTATTGAGGAGTGATGATTCTGTAGTCTGGATTTCACTAACGCGCGGATGGATATCAGCAGAGAGATCCAAGGTCGTAACCGCTTGTTAACTTCAGATTTTTTAAAAATCGAAAGTTCAGAAAGAGGGGGGAGAGAGAGGGCCACTTGTAGCCAATGTATCTGCTGGTATTGCAAGTCTTCTAGAGCTCAGCAAACGTCTCGTTCTCTTACAGAAATGCAGCAATAAACTTAAGTTGCTCATTCATTGGTTGAGTCTTTTTTGCGAGTCAAAACTACGGGATGGTGTGATTATTTGTAAATAGTTTATTATTTGCCGGCCTCTCTCGTTACTTTTATATCCTGTTTGTAACTGCAGATTTTTAGCTACGGATCTTAGCGACAGATTTTTGCTATAGATTTTTGTTGACGGGTTATTTCGCTCTCTAGCTTCACGCAGGAGAAAAGATCTATTTATTTTCAAAAATTTCCCTTTACCCGACTCGAGATTGTTTCAGGGCTAAGGGGTCAAGCGGCGTAAAACTGCGATTTCACGCTTGGATGGAAGTGCTGCAAAAACCTCAGGAAAATTCCTGTGATATGAATACTCAACCGGAACTAGAAAGAGGAATTTCATGCAGGAATCTGATTTTGCAGCATCTAATAAAAGTAAAAAAGAACACGGTGACTCTCTGCTTTCAGGAAAGCGAAAAGGACGTCGAGCGCTTTCAACCAAACATGCGATTCATTTAGTTTTAAAGTCAGATCTGAAAGGCGTGTTCAATCCGGAAAACCAACGCCTAGAACAACTGATTCGAAAGACAGCTGAGAATTTCCACATTCGCATCTATTCCACGGCTTTGAACTGGTCTC
This sequence comes from Bdellovibrio sp., assembly GCA_043741885.1. Taxonomy (GTDB): domain Bacteria; phylum Bdellovibrionota; class Bdellovibrionia; order Bdellovibrionales; family Bdellovibrionaceae; genus 21-14-0-10-47-8. Next base: position 8,894 of record JAYTZS010000323.1, read on the forward strand.
ACATTCACTGTGTGATGAAGATCAAAGACCGCAAGAGTTACAATGCCTTTATCCGCGTACTGACGTCCACTCTTGCGATCAAAATACGAAAACACAAAAACTTCACAGGCAAAGTGTTCACCGTTCGACCGTTCACCAGAATTCTCAGCTGGGGCAGAGACTTCAAAAATGTTGTTTCGTATTTAGTACTTAACCAATTGGAATCTTTGGGCCTGTTGGTTCGACCGAAGAAGACGAAAGAGATTAGAAACAAAACGTCTGATTGAAATCAGTCAGCACGGGCCTATCGGATTAATCAAATATTTCCTCCTTTCGTGAAAAAGTGGGTCAGTTTTTTGAAGCGGCAGCAGCCACCCCTGCACCAACTTACCGTGGGCTTTCCAGGGTAGATTCGA
>JAYTZS010000324.1:0-3302 GCA_043741885.1 Bdellovibrio sp.
ATTGAGGCCCATCAAAAGAATATCACTCGAGATTTGACTAAAAATCCTCAAGCGATTCTCCGCTAGTTTTTCTTTCTTGCAGAACGGTTTCCACAAAATTGTTCATCCCGGCTTTTTCGGAGGTCTATGTTTCCCTTTGTATCCCCCATTGCAATCGCACCTCAGCTGAGTGTCAGTGAGGCTCAAATTCTTGAGCACATTTGGCCGCTGCTGACCCCGGAAAGACGTGGCCGCATTGAAAAAGTGGTGCAGGCCCGTTGTTTTTCCAATGTCGTCGTTCTAGAAAATATTTATGATCGTGGAAATGCCAGCGCTGTGATGAGATCGGCAGAAGCTTTCGGTTTGGCACAAATTCATTTAATTGAGCTCGGAGATAAATTCAAAGAAAGCCAGCGCACCACAGCTGGAGCTGATAAGTGGGTCGAGCTAAAAAAGTGGAAAAGCACCAAAGACTGCCTTCGCGCTCTGAAAGCTCAGGGAAAACAGATCGTGGTGACTCATCTAGATTCGACCTCAAAACCAATTGCTCAAGTCGATTTTTCAAAGCCCACGGCCCTGGTGCTTGGAAATGAAAAAGACGGGGTATCAGCTGAAATGATCGAAGCTGCCGATCACCGAGTCTTGATTCCCATGGAAGGCTTTGTTCAGTCCTATAATATTTCAGTCGCCGGAGCCCTGTGCTTCTATCAAATGTATTTAAGCCGGCAAGCAAGTGCAGGCCAAAATGGCGATCTGACGCCAGCTGAGCAGAAAATTCTCAAAGCGATCTATTCTCTACGAACATTGGATTCTAGCTCTGAAGTCCTGCTAGCACTTGCGCAAACCGGAAAACTGAACTAACTCCTCTGGCAACAGGCGGAACTTATGGCAAATAAAAAAACGATTCAAACTGCAAAACCAGTTGCGAAACATAACACTTCTAGCGAGAAAGCCGTTCCACTTAAGACCCAGACCAGGCAGCAAGAATTGCAGAATTTTGCATTAGGCAAAGAAGCCACAGTTTATCCAACAACTTATGCCCCTGAACTGTTAGAAGCTTTTGAAAATAAGAATCCGCGTTCCGTGGCTTGGACAAGTTTGATTTGCACAGAGTTCACGTCTCTTTGCCCAAAAACTTCTCAGCCAGACTTCGCCAAGATTTTTATTAATTATGTGGCTGGTGAAAAGATGGTCGAGAGCAAATCCTTAAAACTTTATTTATTCAGCTTCCGAAATCATGGAGATTTTCATGAGGATTGTGTTCAGACAATTTGCGATGATTTGGCCCGCTTGATGAATCCGAAATATATAGAAGTAATCGGCGAATTCACTCCAAGGGGTGGAATTGCGATTTATCCCTTTGCCAGTTTCAGCAATTCAGAAAAGATCTTCCAGGATATCAAGCAAGATCGCTTCGCTCAATATTCGCCTGGAAAATACTCAATGGAACTGTCGAAGCTTTACTGAGGAATATTGAGGTCGCAGGCTATTGGGGCGCAACGAAAAGAATCGGGACCGACGAACTCCGCACCGGACGCAAAACATGCTCCAGAGGAAGTTCAATGATGAAACTGGTGTTAGAGTGCTCCCGGTCCAACCAGACACGTCCTTCGTGCTCTTCTAGAATTCCCTTAGATATAGACAGACCTAATCCGGTGCCTCGACCCACTTCTTTGGTGGAAAAGAACGGGTCCATCATGCGGTCTGCAATATGAGAGGGGATGCCGTTGCCACTGTCGGTGATTCGCAAGCATATCTTTTGGCTTCGAACACAAACATCCAGTTCAATCCAGGGGTCTAAACTGGAAGCGACAGCATCAAAGCTGTTGTTAAAAAAATTCAACAAAACTTGAGAGATCTGAGCAGGTCGGCACTTGATTGAAAGGACATGCTGCAAGCCTTTCATGCGCAAGGAGATGCCATGCAAGCGAAACTTTTCTCGACACAGCTCGAGTGTCTCTTCGATCACTGCGTTGAGCTCGACTGAAATCATCGGATCATTGTCAGCATTTCTGGAAAAGGCTCGCAGTCCACGGATAATTTTAGCGATCCTTTCCACTGTCATCTCCACTTTCGCAAGTTCTTGATAGCCCCATTCTCGATCAAAAGACTCGGACTGAATGCGGCCCTTGAGCAGATTGGCTCGATTCAAAATGATTGTCAGCGGGTTGTTAATCTCATGAGCAATGCCGCTGGCCATTTCGCCCAAGGATGCCATTTTAGAGTTGGCAATGGCTTTGCCGCGCTCTTGATCTAATTTTTTATTTGCCAAGACTTTATCTGTGATGTCCCAATTGAGTCCCGTCATCCGGATTGGTAAGCCTTTCGAATCTCTAACTACGTATCCGACGGTAGCAATGTGCCGAACATCTCGATTTTTTAGAACCCGAAATTGGCATTCGTAAGGTCCGCCCTCGCGAAATACCCTCTGAACTGACTCTAAAACCGAAGGCAAGTCCTCCGGATGCACGCTTTTTTCCCAATCAGAAATGCAACGAACTGAACCTAATTTCATTCCATAAATTTCAAAAGTAGCATCATCCCAAATTAGGCGATCGGCTTGAACGTACCAATCCCAAACTCCCATTTTCTGCGATCGCAATGCCAAGTTGAGACGCTCCTGAGAAGATTGAAGTTCGGCTAAAATAGCCTTTGTTTTTCTTTGATTTGTGTAGCGCTCCAAAGTCACAGCAGCTAAATTTGTCAGGGTTTCGAACAGCGGCCGTCCTTCTGGATAATCTTCAAGTGGATATGGAAACAGAAACGAGAAGGTGCCAAGAAGTTCACTTTTTGTCGATAAAATTGGGATTGAAAAGACGGATCGAATTCCAGACTCCTTCGCACTTGCAAAATAAGGCTCCCAGCCTTTATCGAGCAAAATGTCTTTGGTCAGCACGGCAGTTTTCCAGTAGGCCGCTTGACTGCTTGTCGTCAAGTGAGGTCCTATAGGCAGACCTTTTTCCGATTCTGAAATCGCTACCGTGAGGCTTGGCGAGGATCCAGGCAGAAGAGTCTTTTTCTCTGCATCGAAGGTCAAAATCATCGCTTTAACCTTTGGCAAAGTCGATTCCACAAATTGAGTCAAGGATTCGAGAACACGATTGATATCGGATTCACCTAAAAGTCTTTGTAGCAGCCCGACCGGAATCGAATAGCACTCATAAGGATTCATCGAAGAGGCCTCAATTTTCTAAGAGTGAATGCTTTCAAGAGTGGTTCTTGCCCAGGAAGTTCAAAATCCCATCCTCGATTTGCGGCTTCAATCTTTGCGTGAGGCAAAGCTTTTTGGATTCGAGTTCGAAGTGTCTTCATCGTCCATTTCT
>JAYTZS010000325.1:0-9236 GCA_043741885.1 Bdellovibrio sp.
TGAAAGCGGAAATGCCAAATCTGAAAACTTTGAGTGGATCGCCAAGCATCACTTGTGCGACTGACGCTAAAATCCCGAACCGAGAGAATTGCACTTTGCTCTGGAAAGTTCCTTGCTCTGCGACGGATGCCGATCTAACTCAGGATATTTCAATGTCCGCAGTGGCAAGCTTGAATGGCAAGAATACTGACTTGACCAAGCAGATTTTGAAGACGACTCGTTCAAAAAGTGCCCCTGTGGGTTGCCCGGCACCGAAACCTGCTGCACCAACTGGAGCTAAAAAATGAAACACTCAAAAATGAACGTCATGAGATCAGTCCCTTTGAATTTGTTTTTTTCTTTGGCTTTTTCGCTGACTGCTTTGCTACCTTTGAGCTCAATGGCAGGGCCCAAAACTACACCGAAGGCGGCAGCTAAGTCGGTAGCAAAAAGCGTCGACGTCTCAAAGGATGTCGACACTTTGGGTGGCAACAAAGCTCTCTTAGAAATGGCCGCTTCGATGGATCCTGACAATCAAGCTCGAGTCGTGCAAAATCGAATTGTTGATCGACGCAATCGTTTGGAGCTGGGAATAAGCTACGGCGTAGTTGCTGGTGGAGACAACTATTTGCGCACTCAAAATTTAGGAGCCGCTGCGGATTTTCACTTCAATCCACGATTTTCATTGGGAGTTCGCTATTACGATTTTGGAAATGATCTGACACCCCAAGGAAAGCGAGTCTTCGAAGAAGCGACAGCCGCTCACAATGCCGGCGGTGTGAATTATAGCATTCCTTTGATCGATGCTCCTCAAAATTCAGTGCTTGGAGTAGCCAACTGGTACCCTGTCTACGGAAAAACAAATTTAATGAACTGGGGAATTGCTCAGTTTGATATGTACTTGCTTGCAGGAGCAGGGCAAATCACTTTGGCTTCGGGTCCGACAAGTTTGTACACTGGCGGGGCCGGCGTTGGATTTTGGGTTAGCCAGCATTTCTCAATTCGCTCTGAGATTCGTTATCAAAATTATCATGATAAGGCTTACCTTGAATCTCGCAGTTTAAACACTGTGACAGGGCAGATCGGACTTGGACTTTTATTATGAAACCTTTTTTCTTCTCTAGCCTTATTTTATCCACAATTGCTTGTGCAAGCTTCAGTTTTGCTGCCGCAAACAGCAGCGCTGAGCAAATCTTGAAGCTCAATGAGTGGGCTCAGCTATTGAAAAAAGCCCCGGACGCTCAGCTGGGTGAATTGGCTTCAGCCGAAGTCATTTCTGCCAAGGCCAAAAGGATCTTGAGCGCGACACCGTCCACTGAAATTCAGGCCCTGACCGAAGCTCGGCTTCTTTTCCAAGCCGATAAATTTTCTGAAGCTCTGGAACTCTACGAGAAGATCCCGCGCGGTTCTGATCACTGGCTCGAAGCGGTCGAGGAAAAAGGCTGGACTTACCATCGGCAAAAGGAATATCAAAAAGCTCTGGCGCAAACTAAAACTTTGTTGAGTCTGGCTTTTTTGCCGGTGATTGGTTCAGAACCTTTCTTTTTGCAGTCCTTGTCGCAATTAAAAATTTGCGACTACAAAGGAATCTTGCAGACCCATCAGCTGTACAAAGAATCTCAACGTCAGCGTCTTTTAGACATGAAATCTTTATCTGAGAAAGCAGACCCTCCGGCACTAGCGAAAGTCATTGCGCTGGCGCAAAGCTTTCCGCTTCACTTCACAGAGATTGGCGAAGTTGCCAAGTCTTTGCCACGTTTATTTTATCGGGACATTGCCTTCCAAAAAAGTCTTATGGAATATAAAATGAGTCAGGTGGCACTCGAGCAGTTCAGGGCTCGCGCGCCGGGCTCAGCGGCCCTGATTGCTGCGTTGGCTAAATTGCAGACTCGGGCGGAAGCTGCCATGAACTCACGAATGAAAGTTCTCGCGCAGGTCGAAAGCACTGAAAATTTCAAAATGGTGCAAAAGTTAAATTTGATTGAGGTCGAGACGATCCAGCGCATTCACGCCGACATGAAAATGAATCCAAATTCTTTTTCCAAAGGGCAATTTGCTCAAGTGGACAAGGATCAGATGATCTTTCCAGATGACGGTCATCCTTGGGTCGATGAACTGGACAAATACCAGGTCAAAGTGAACTCTTGCCCTCAAAATATTCGGAGGAAAATGTGAAACACTTTCTTTTTCTAAACATCTGGCTCGTTTCTCTGGCTTCTCTGATTTCTCTTACAACACTAACAGCGTGCAGCCCGGAATCACCAATGGTGGATGGCTATCGACCATTGCCCCGACCGGCTCCCACGCCGCTTCCAGTGTTTGAAAAAGTTCAACAGCCGCCAAAAGCTGAGCTTCCAACCTTTGAAAAAGTTATTCAGCCGGCGCAAGCTCCCCTCCCCACTTTTCCAAAAGTACTGCAACCAAAACAACCGGATTTGCAAAAGTTCCCTCAAGTCAATCGGGATAATATTCAGTGGATCACAATGGATGGCGGGCAAGATCAATTGTCCTTGAAGCCGAAACTTGATATTTTATTTGTCGAGGACAATTCTGGAAGTATGGCCAACAAGCAAGTGAACTTAGAGCGTAATATCACTCACTTTGCAGAGGCTTTTCAAAAGAATGCCGTGATCGATTATCATATCGGGTTGGTTGGAGTTTGGGACAGCCAAGATAAATTCGTCAATGCCAAGACTCGCGTCTACGACAACGGGGAATTGCGCCGAGTCACCATTGGCGGAGTGAAAAGAGAGCAGCGCTTCTTGACTCGTGAAACTGCGACTCCCCAAGCTCTTGCATCGAGCTTGATCATCGGAGTTGCTTCTGCCAAAGAAGTCAGTCCTGAATTTGAAGAAACATTTTCTCCAATCACTTCGGCGTTGCGGCTGGGTGGGCGAGGCGACAAAAATGAAGGTTTCTTTCGGCCAGATGCTCACTTAGTGGTCGTTATTGTCACGGACGCAGATGACTCGGCCAGCTCCATCACCCCTCAGCAGGTGGCCCAGCAGTTGATTGATTTTAAAGGTGGAAGAACCAGCCTCGTTTCGGTTTACGGAGTGCTGGTTAAAAAGGCTGACCCGGATGAAGTGAAGGATTTTGATCTCCAGCGGCATCCAAATTATCACAGGGAGTGTTTTGACTACACAAAGGGGAAACCCGTTCTCAATGGACAGTGTCCTGTTGGCTTCGGGCCTGAGCGAATTGAACAGCTGATTGTTGAAGCCAATCCAGACGATGGGACTCCGGCTCAGATCCGTTCGAAATACATCATGGGGATCGTGCAAAAAGATTTTGGAAGCGATCTGTCTAGGATCAGTTCGCAAATTGCTACCAAAACTTTGCAAAAAGAAATTCTTTTGGATCAAAGACCTCGAACCAGCGATAAAAATGAGCTGATGTTGCGAGTGAAATACGGAGCCCAAGAGATTCCACAGAGCAAGTCCGGTGGCTGGACATACAATCCCGAGACCAATTCGGTCCATTTGGCTGGCGACATTGTTTACAAAAATCAACCAGGCGCGCATTTCGTAATCGAGCTTGTGCCTGTGATCGTCAACGGAGCGGGAGCTCCGGAAGCGGTCAAATAATTATTTATGCTATTTCACATCGGATTCGGCTTTCACCTTTGAGCAATTCAAAGGTATTCCTCAAGGGATGAGATCATTGAAGATCTCACTATTAAGATGGGGCTGCTATGAATCCTTTAAATTCTTTCGGGACTTTAAAAACTCTTGAAATTGATGGTCAAACTTACCAATACCATTCGTTGCCGGAACTTGCCCGGAACACCAACGTGAATCTTTCTGAAATCCCTTATAGCATGCAAATTCTCCTAGAAAATCTGCTTCGTCACGAAGACGGCGAAATTGTTAAACGAGAAGACATTGAAGCGGTTCTGCGCAAAATACCAAGTGAAACCTCCGAATACGAAATTCAATTCACTCCAGCCCGAGTTCTCTTGCAGGATTTCACTGGAGTTCCGGTCGTGGCGGATTTAGCAGCGATGCGAGATGGAATGATTCGCCGGGGTGGCAATCCGAACAAGGTCAATCCCCTTCGACCAGTGGATTTGGTGATTGATCATTCGGTGCAGATGGACTTTTTTGCCGAGAAAGATGCTCTTCAGAAAAACATTGAGATGGAGTTTTCGCGAAATGGCGAACGTTACGAATTCTTAAAATGGGGACAAAAAGCATTTCAAAATTTCAGTGTCGTTCCACCCGCAACCGGGATTTGTCATCAAATCAATTTGGAATATCTATCTCATGTCGCTATGATTGGAAAAGCGACCGGAAAAGGACACTCACCTTCGACTGCACAAAAGGAATTTATTTACCCTGACACTTTGGTGGGAACGGATTCTCACACCACGATGATCAATGGCCTTGGCATCCTCGGCTGGGGAGTGGGCGGCATCGAAGCTGAAGCCGCTATGCTCGGCCAACCTTGCACCATGCTGATCCCTCAAGTGGTTGGGATGGAACTTAAGGGACAACTCAAACCAGGCACCACAGCGACGGATTTGGTTCTAACCATCACTCAGATGCTGAGAAAAAAAGGAGTGGTCGGAAAGTTTGTTGAATATTTTGGCGTTGGTGTCTCCCATCTCTCCATCGCAGACCGAGCGACCTTGTCGAACATGTCGCCTGAATACGGAGCAACGATTGGAATTTTCCCAGTTGATGAAAAAGTGATCGAGTATCTGGCGGCAACTGGACGAAAAGAAAAAGCGAGGCGCGCCGAAGCTTATTTCCGAGCGCAAAATCTTCTGGGCTTGCAATCTCCTCAAGTACGTTTCTCCGACCAACTTACTCTCGACATGTCCACTGTTGAACCTTCGATGTCAGGGCCGGCGCGCCCACAAGACCGCGTTTCACTGGCAGATGTGCGTTCTTCGTTTCGACGTTTCCTTTTGGGTCGCTACAAGGATTCTCTGGCTAGCTACGATCAAGAAATGCTTCACGAATGGTCTCAGATGAGTGACAGCATGAAAGGTCTGTCTTGCGAAAAGGCCAATTTTACACCCAGTGAACGTTTGGGGCCTTTGAATAATTCCTACGACGTGCAAAAAGACGGACAAGCTTACAGGCTTTTGCATGGATCCATTGTTATTGCGGCCATCACTTCGTGCACCAACACATCCAATCCTGAACTGATGTTGGGGGCCGGGTTGCTCGCCAGGAATGCTGTTGCTAAAGGGTTGGGACGCCAGCCTTGGGTCAAGACGACTTTTGCGCCTGGATCCTTGACGGTTCGTGATTATATTGAGTCCGCCGGCCTGATGCCAAGTCTGGAACAATTGGGCTTTACGATTGCAGGCTTTGGTTGCGCCACTTGCATCGGCAATAGCGGCCCGCTGCCAATTGAAATTCAAGAAGCCATTGAAAAAGCGGGTCTGGCAACGGCTGCAGTTCTTTCTGGAAATCGAAATTTCGAAGCTCGCATCCATCCATTCGTCATGGCAAACTATTTGGCCTCACCTATTTTGGTTGTTGCGGCAGCTCTCGCTGGAAATATCAATATCGATTTGGCCCGGGAGCCATTGGGATTTTCACCCGATGGGTCAGCTGTTTTTCTGAAAGACATTTGGCCGGATCCAAAAGAACTTGAGAGCCTAGTTCTCAGGCACGTGACAGCTCAGAAATTCGAAAAGGTCTATAAAGACGTGTTTGCAGGCGATGCGCACTGGAGAGCCATTCGAATTCCCGAGGATTCGTCTTATCAGTGGTCAGACGATTCGACTTACATTCGCCGACCGCCGTTTTTGGATCCAGAAATGTCTCAGCAGAGTCCAAAAATCGAAGGTGCGCGAATCTTTGCTATCTTCGGAGATTCGATCACCACAGACCATATCTCACCGGCGGGAAATATCAGCACTCGCTCACCAGCTGGAAAATATCTCACCGAGCACGGCGTATCTGCGATGGATTTTAATTCTTATGGATCTAGACGAGGTAATCATGAAGTGATGGTGCGAGGAACTTTCGCCAATGTGCGAATTCGCAACCGTTTGGCCAGTCAAGAAGGAGGCTACACTGTTCTCTATCCAGGCAAAAAAGAAACCACATTTTTTGAAGCCAGCGAATTCTACCGCGGTCTGAATATTACTTTGGTGATTTTCGCGGGCAAGGAATATGGCTCGGGATCTTCTCGAGATTGGGCTGCGAAAGGAACACGCCTTTTGGGAATTCGCGCCGTAATTGCTGAAAGCTTCGAGCGCATTCATCGATCCAATCTCGTGGGGATGGGAGTGCTTCCCTTACAGATCTCGTCTGAGGAGCTGACAAAATTGAACTTAACCGGCGAAGAAGAAATTGATTTTCCGGATCTGACTTCGCTTCAAGCCCGCGCTGAACTGACTCTGACGATTCGCTCAGGAGCGCAAACCCGCACTTGCCAAGTGCTGCTCAGAATCGACACTCCAAATGAGTTGAAGTATTTTCAATCCGGTGGGATCTTGCCTTATGTGCTTTCGCGATTAGAGAAATTGGCTGAGTGATCAATGCTCGTCTTCATGTTCATGAATCTCTAACTCAACTGCGACTCTGATGGTGCCGACGTCGGCTGAAGTGTAAGCATTGAAGGGATCGTCTTGCAAATCTTCGGCGGTCATTCTCTTGATCCAGACAATGTAGTTCTCGTTTAAGTTCCAGCGAACGAAACCATTGGGGCTGGTTTGCGGGGTTCCAAGTTCTGGAAACGACGAGAGCACGGCCGAGGCCGCATCTTCCATGGCATGTTCGCCCGGCTGAAATTCGAAGGACATGTGTTGCACAAAGCCTTTCCCCTGCTCGTCTGAAAAATACTGAGCATGAAAATACCGAGTGCCCTCGAGAGGTTTCTGAGTGCGCACGATGACCATTTCACCTGTGTCTGCATTGGCATCTCGAGTGACCACAGGCTGTTCATCGGAACGCTGGAGCTGCTCAATCAGGTCTTTCGCCTGTGAATCGGGACGAGCGAATTGAGAAAGAATCTGAGTCATTTGCCTGAGATGCGACAACGCCAAAGTTGAGCCTGAGACCGCAGGGGCTGTCGGAGCCGTCGGTTTTCCTGATGCTCCTGAGGATGCTAATGAACGAAAAGCAGAATCTGCCGTTATGCTTTTATTCGTGGTTTGATCGGAAGCTGAGCGGTCGCGCAATTTCACCACAACAGCACCTAGTATCAGAATAGATAAAAAACGGAGCACAATGATTCGCGTCCGAGTTTGTTTCTTTCGACGCTCTTCCTTTTTGTTTTTCTCTTTCACTTCGACCTACTTCAAAAAGAGTGACCAAATTTGAGCATTTCCCAATTCATCAAATCATTGCTCGGATCAAGCAAGTCGGAGCGACGCTGAAAGCCCGTGCCCGGCTGAGTGAGCGCCCCTGTCCCCGCTCCTGAATACATTTCAAAGTGGAGCATCGGTGTGCAACAGCCTGAGTTGACCTTCGCAATGTAAGCAACTGTTTGCCCTGGGCTTATCACGGATCCCTGAGCCACTCCTGGTGCGACTTTGCCGGTGATCTCTCCGTACCGGGCAATTCTTCCACCGGCATGCTTCACTTCCATCGCATAAGTTCCTTCGTAAAAATAATACCGATCCCGCACCACTATGCCAGAGTTGATAGCCAAAGCTGGTTCTCCCAGCACTCGGTACAAGTCACAGGCCGCATGCAAACGCCCGCCGCTACGAGAGGCACGGAACCTTCTCATCCCGGTTTTGTAGGATTCGGATGGACGAAGCACCGTTGGGAAAACCCATTGGCTTTGAGTGCTTGTCACGGCCGCAACTTGCTTTGAAAAAGTGCACTGCGAAGTCAGTTGGACATAGGATTCAGCGACCCATCCGACATTGTTTGTCGAACGCTCAGGAAATTGAACTTTGATAAACTGCACGTTGACACCATTGATCACTTTTTGCTGGCGATCTTGTCCAAAGGATTGGACCGGCTTAACACTTTGCAGATGATCAGCCTCAAATATTATGTTATTTAGTGACTCATCTCTCACGTTCAGCGTGATGTGCGACAGACAAAGAACATATTGAAGGCTGCCATTTTGAACGTCCAATCCAGCAACTATGCTAGAGGAGGGAACCGACTGGGCTGATTGCATCTGCTTCTGCTGCAACAGCCGATTTGGCCGAGTCTGCACCCGCTCTGCGATTAGTTTTTCAGCTTCGTCGACAGTGTGAAGAATCCGTTTTTGAAAAATCAAAGCTTCCTGCAGGTTTACGCCAATTCGCGCAACTGCACTGAGCATCTCGGGCACAAACACATCAAACATCACATAAGTCTTAGACCCGGTAGCACTGAAACATATCACAGCCTCGATCCCGCCATTTGCCGAAGACTCAGCTGTAGGATCGGCTGCTACCATTTGCCAAAAGCTTTCATTGAGTGGAAGTGAAAACCCGTGAACTTGCAATTGGAACTGCGAACTCTGAATTTCTACAATTCGCTCAGCAAAATCTGCGAACTCACGTCCGCTCACCGTCTTCTGGCAGTTCTGCAGTTCAAGCAAACCTTGAGAATCACTCCATACCAGAGCCGGTGGCACCACGGGCGAAGGAGACGTAGCTTGAGCGAAAGGGCTCAGAAGTAATACTGCTGACACTGCTACCACAGCGGTCCAAGTGGAAGACAAATAAGAAAATAACGAACAGAGATGACGCATTGGCGACCCCTTTCCCAAACTAAAATTCGTTTGGAAAGCACTTCAATTTTTATTTCAGTATTTTTATTGTTGCATAAGCAATGGAACGGGCTCAGTCCAGGAAAAGAAAACCGCCAATTACTTAGTCTAAAATCTAGCGCAACTCAGATTCTTCATACTCAGGACAGTAATACAACGAGCTGAATCCAGCTCTTGTGCTAGGAATTTTTTTCCCTAAATAATATTATACGATGATTTTGCGGTCGTTTCTTTTTCTGAGTTAGATATTTTGTCGAAGACTGTATTCTCTGGGCACACCGGGACAAACACCCACATTTTTGCATGATTTTCAAAGCAAACAAAGCCCCGCTTTAGTGTTGTTGGGGCCTACCTCAAGCTGGAGGTTTCTTTCTTGCGGCTTTCTTCGCCACCTTCTTCGCTACCTTCTTGGGCCTGATCAATAAGCCAAAGGATTCAAGCTGATTGAGCACAAGGTATGAGAGAACATTTTTGAAGTCTCTTCCCCAACTGAGAATTCTCACTGCTGTCCGGTAAAAATCTAAATATTTAATATCCAGCGGTGAGCTGCCAGTCAGCAAACTGCGGTTGGAGAGCCT
>JAYTZS010000326.1:0-3285 GCA_043741885.1 Bdellovibrio sp.
CTGGAGCCGCCAATTTCTGGATTACTTTGCACGACAAAGAACTGCGGTCTTGTTTGCGGGATCAATCAATTGGACAGATTCAGAACCGCCGATTGCAACCGCAGCAAGTTCTGAACCTGGCATTTTAATCGTCGAGACCACCAAATTTCCCTGTTCGTTTCTGCCAAAACTCGCGGCAAATTTTGCAGAGTTATAAATTATCTGAGACTTGCTCGGAGATCCTAAATCAATATCCAGGGCTTGTTTGGTGAGCTCTGTGAAGTTATTGGGATTTTGGCTATTCTGACCGACCACCCAACAGTCATATTTCTGTCCTGCTTGGGCTGCTGTGGCTCCTAAAAGTGCCAATGCGATAATAAGTGTTTTCATCTCGTACTCCTTTGTTTACCTGGCCTTAATTGGCTGGTGAAAACAGTTATATTCTACATTTTGACAAACGTAAAAATATGTTTTTACGTTTGTAAAATAGTTCAAAAGTGTTAAAATGATCAACATGTACCATGAGAATGAGACCAAAGATAAAGTGCTGAAGGCTGGATTGAAAATGCTCAATCAATCTGGCTATGGAAGTCTCAGTATTTCTGAACTTGCCAGACAGGCTAAAATCTCTAAGCAAAATCTTTATTATCACTACTCGTCGATGGAAGAGGTTTTGATTGAGCTTGCAAAGCAGTGGAGCATTACTGGCCAAAGCTGTGCAATCCAGGCACTCGCAAATGGCAATGAGACAGGTGCCACGAAGATTTTGGCGATCTCACGAGGCATGTTCGACTGGATGGAACAACATCAGGAACTCTCAAAGCTTGGCTTGGTTCTTTTTCAATCCGGCCCGCATGTGAAAAAGCTAGATCAATTCATGGAGAAAGCCCGTGAGGCAGCCCGATTGCGCATTCGAGAACTTCTGCAACAAGAAATTCATTTCGCAAAAATGAAGACTTCGGGTATCGAAGAGGTTGTTACTGCTGTTCATTCTGTGATGTATGGATTTTTTCTTTATGTCGTGGCAATGAGTGATTTTTCAAATCTAAAACTTCATGAAAAAAATTGCAACGAAAGCCTCAAACGCCTTCTGCAATCTTATCAATCGTAGCTTTAATTTTCTTAAGAACTTCCTCACGCTGTCCACGCAAGACATTCACTTCAGCGCCCGGATAAAACTTATCGTCTGTCTTTTCAATAAATTTAAAGCCAAGTAGTCTCACGTAATTTCGCATAAGGGCAACTGAGTGAGCGCGGATTTCCAACGTTGTGCCTTCGGGAAGACCTTCAATCACATGATAGAGCATTTGCTGGCGGATCAGAAATTCATTCTTTGCTTGCGGCTGTACGAAGTTCAAAGGATCTTCGTCGGGATTTTGAAAGTAACGCTTCAATTCCACTGGCACCGAGTTTGGAACCACGAATTCGGTGGTCACGACACCTGTTGTTGGCAAAAATGGATCGTTGGGCTGATTGACCTGATCGATGATTGATTTTCGCTGAGTCGGATCCTGGGTTTGATTGTAAGAATCAAGCCGAGCCGACAAAAGCTGCAATTCTTTTTCCCAAACAGCTTTATCAAACACAAGATGAAAGCCAAATCCCCTTTGGTTTTTGATTACCTGAACCGTTTCATCTAACATAGTCATACCAGTTAGCGGCTCGACAGGCTCAGCCCCCGAGGTCCGGTATACAAAGTCGACCACGGCGGAGCCGACTCTTTGATAGCGATGCAGGAGCGCTTGGGGAAATCCTTCTAAGAGCTCCTTACTGACAAGCTTAGCCGTTAGAATCACACTAGAGTCCGTGAGCTCCTCGACATGAACACTTTTTTGCAACATTTCCAAAAGTTCTGGAGAAGCTTTTCCGGGATGTCGAGAGAGCAGCTCAGTAGTCCTCTGTTTAGCCTGTTCAATGTTTGCTAGGTTTATTTGCTTAACAAATTTCTTTTGCATGGGATCCCATTTGAAATCGTAGATACTCCCAAGAATACCCATGGTCGCTATATCCATTGATTTTCTTCTATCAAAGCCCGGAGGTAGTTTCTGCTCATTATTTTGATCCATGAACCGGTGATAAGCTTTGCGATTGGCTTCCGAGTCCAGTTCTTCGAAAAATCGGATTTGCGAATTTGAATGAACGCGAGCACAGGCGGTTGACATTTTTTGAGCAAAGGCTGAAGAGGCCAATAGATTGGCTGTTAAACCGATTGTTAGACTGATAAGCCATTGAATGCGATTCATAAAATTCTCATCTCAGTAAAATGATCAACACCCGTCTAAACTATGGGCAGTCCTCGCGTTAGAGATCCTATCTGAGACTCTTCCGCACAGTCTTGTTCCTGTGATCAATAACAATTGCCGGAAATGTGCCGTGCTAAAAAAGCGCTGAAATTCTTGCCAACGTCTCATTTGGAGCCACGTCAAAGACTCAATTGCTTCACGACTGAGGTGTCAACGAACTCTCTTTGGCCCCTAAAGTCTGGGTAGTAAATGCCGATCTATATAGGAGCACTACACCAAAGAAGGTAACCGCCATGAATAAGATTCTTATCTCAAATAGAGGCTCTAGTCTCGTGATGGTTCTAGTAGCAGTCGGTATATTCTCCGCCATTACTGCAGCGCTATTGGTGTCACAATCTCAAATGCTTAAAACTGTTAATCGGGTCGATGGAGGCTATAGCTTAAATAGTCTCGATCAAGCCATCTTGGTCTATACTCACAGCGAGATGGCCTGCAAGGACACTCTAGGCACACAAGGGCCCACAATCAACTACAGTTCGATCACCCCAAATATGGTAGTCCCCTACTCTATGGTGTTGCCCGGCATTGGTCCTATAAGCGCTGGATCCGATTTGACTGCTTCTCAACTGCACGTTGAAAAACTGGAGCTGAGAGACTTCAAAAAATTGGGATTCGACATCAGTGGAAATCGGTATTTCAGTGCGGGATTGTTTCTAACTGCTAGCCTGCTAAAATCGTCTACGGGGGGACAGTCGCTCAGAGAAAAGGCCGTCGCAACCCTTAAGTTTCAGCAAAATTCTGCTTCGGTCGTTACATCTTGTATCAGTTCTGCACCCCCACCTCTCACCGTCGCTGGGACCACGACTCTCGGCGGGGCGACAAGTTCCGGCGGGGCGCCAACTGCCACTGCGGCGACTGCTCCCATTAGTCAAGCTGGTAACGGCCACTGAAAGATTCCGTCTCTCAAATCTCGTGACAAAATTCCTCTCTGCCACACCTGACTAAGAGATTTTTTTAGATTTCGGCAGCAACTCCTGCGTTCTGAGTCGCTGCCCAAAAGCAG
>JAYTZS010000327.1:0-3282 GCA_043741885.1 Bdellovibrio sp.
ACATAGGGTCGGTCGACTTTGATATGTAAAAGCTGCTTGATTCCAGCAGCTGGATTTGTCGAAGTAACGCTAGTTTGGAATTCCAGGCTGCTAGCAAGCTGAATGAGCTGACCTTGAGGAGGCTGGTCATACATGAAATCCGTTTTTTGTGAACGCGCTTTGAAATCCAAACGTGAATTCCAAATGGATGGATTAGCAGACTGCATGATAACTGCGCCGGTTAATTCATTATCTAATAAAACCAAAGGCAATGGGTCTAATTTGCAGACGACTCGTGTATTCAAATTATCGAGAACTAAGTCTCCCACCTTCACGACCATGTCATTTATTTTCCCCTCATGTTCCGCTAACTGGGAGCTGCGAAATTCTTCAACGTTGACGTCTGCTTGGGAACTCATCAGACACGAGCCATTGGGTTGCTGGATGCGGGTTAGGGAGGTAAAATGTCCTGTTAGGCCGTCCCCAACGATTTGCACTTTTGAAACAGCTTGCCCATTGCACAGGACCTTGTCGCGGCCTAGATAGACAATTTTTCCATCATAGGATTGGCCGTTGTCCGATGCAGATAGCCCATTTAATTTAGAGTCTAAACTGATCTCATTCACAGACGAGAATTTTTTTCCGCAGGCCATATTCAGCACAAGAAATAATAATACAGATGCCCGTAGAAAGATGGATTTTTTTGGCATGCTTAATTTTAAATGACACCCACTAGGAATTCCTAGAAAATCAATATCATAATCCCATATTGAGATTATCTACGCCGCGCGCTTCTTCCCATCGATTATTTTACTCGCTTTTGCTAATGGAAAATAGAAAGATCGGTTGCCGGCGCTTCGTGATTCGATGAGTTTAAGGGCCTGTCCTATTTTGAGCCATTCAATTGCAGTGCTTTTGCTCAATGAAAATTTCTTTTCTAGATCAGCTCTTTGGAAATGCCCATGTCCTCTTTGGCTGAACCACGCAGCTAAATTTTCAGTGATGGCTATTTCACGACGAGACTGATTTGAATATTTTTGATATACGGTGATTGCAATTGACTCCGCCTTCAGCCGGTATAGATGCTTAGCTCTTTCAATTTGAATGGGAATTTTATAAGTTTCCAGACATATCTTTAATTGCAAAATAGCCTGGTACACACGATGTGGAGAGGTTGCAACATCAAACACTTCACCTGGGTAAACAAGCGAAAATAGCTCGCCCGTCGGTGTGGCGCGGAAGAGATCTCGATTCAAGACCCTTAAAATATCTAAATTTTTCCCGACAATCGTAATTTCTCCGCACGAATTTTGAAAAACACCCGAGTGCAAATCAAGCTTGGATGTCAATTTTTCGGCACTGCTGCTCACCACAAGTGAAGAGGGTAGAGAGACCGGGGATTTATATCGTTTCAACGCAATTCGCCGGTAGGTCGGAAACGGCGACCCGAAGTAGACTTTTAAAAAACCATCTAAATTCCGCTCGATCACTGCTCGGAACAGTTCCAAATCTCTCTGAGCTTCACCGTCGTTTCGTTGAAGTGCCGCTTGTTTTACTTTTCCCCACTGATCCTCTGCAATTTGACCGCTGGCGGAGGACTGAATAATTAAAAGCCATTTCTGTGCAAACAAGGAATAGGCTTCAGCACCTGCACCTAATATTTTGGTCGACTCGATAGCCATTTGTTCAGCCTCATGAAATTTTTCGATTCCAAAATAGGCCTGTGCCAAAAGTTCACAGGAATTTCCATAGAGCAAAGGAAACTGATCTTTCCAAATCGAAAATGAACTGAGCCGTTTGACGGCAAGGAAATAATTCCCCTGATTCACACAACAGGCGGCAAAGTTAATTTCAGCAATTCGCCGCTCATATTCTGTCAGGGTCGTCAGCCGAAGGAGGGTTGAATAAATACTTTGCGCCATTCTATAATTCCACTGACTGATCCAGGCAGACGCTTTCAGAATTAAAACTTCCTTAGATTCATCATCGATTCCTAAAATCCATCGGACTGCCTCTGTGTGGGCGCCAATTCTAGCGAGCGCAACGGCATACAGAGCCCTTTCGAGTGCCGATGCCTGAACAGCAAGTTTTTGTGCCGGGCGGATATACGGTGTTAGCAGTCGGAGCATCCAATGAGATAAACTGAGCCGCCGCCCGATATCGGCGACCGAGGCAACATGTTTTCGCGGCACTTTCTTGAGATTGATTCGTTTCAACTCCGTTACGACCCGCCTCGCTTCGGCAGAGCGAATTCTCTGATCTTGAAGAGCGAGCCACGCGGGCCAATCTATCGCCACAAACACCATTCCGAATCTGTCTCTAGATGAGACACAATTTGCAAGTGATCGAAATTGAAAACTTATTGTGAATTGTGATCGGCTGTTTCTGTACCGAATGTTATAGGCCAAAAGTCTATTCTAAACAAAAGGAAGCACCTCATGAAAAGAATTCTCTTTGTTTGCGAAACCGTCACGATGGCTCACCTGATGAGAACATCGGAATTAATCAAGGGATTGGACAAAAGTCAGTTTGAGGTTCACTTAGCTGCTGGGTCAATACCTGCTGACCTAAAAAAATCTCTGGGAAAAATGTGTAAACTCTGGCCGTTGTCTACGAGCGTGTCTTCTTTTGTGTTCTTAAATCATTTAGCGAAAGGCTCTTTGCCGTACGATTTGATAACAATTCGAAATCAAGTGAACGAAGACCTGGCGTTGATGCAAGCCATTCAGCCTCATATCGTCGTGGGCGATTTTCGCCTGTCTTTATCAGTAAGCGCTCGTGTTCAGAAAGTCAAATATGTGAACATAACCAACTCGACTTGGCATCCGCAGTCAGGTCTAGAAATTCAAGTCCCGGATATTCCTGTTGTGCGCTTTTTTGGAGCGAAAATTGCAAAAAACATTTTCAAACTTTTCCAGCCGCTGGTTTTTGCTAAATTTGCTCGGCCGTTTTTGAAGATAGCCAAAGAAAATAGAATTGAAATTCCTCAAGATCTACTGTCGATTTATGTCGACGGTGATGCTGTATTTTATGCTGACTCTTTAAGCCTAGTCCCAATTCCATGTCCGGACAAACAGCATGTCGTAGGCGGGCCGATTCTTTCATCGATTCAGGGCACCCAAGCTAATACACCCACGATGAACAATCACAACCCCAATGTTGTCATTAGCCTGGGATCTTCGGGTAACACTTCGCTGTTGCCAAAGATTGTTGATTTTCTAAGTGATCTGCAAATCAATATTTTTGTGGCAACCGGTTCCGCAGAAATTCAGCTGCCAGCGAAAGCCAATATTTATTCGGCTC
>JAYTZS010000328.1:0-3280 GCA_043741885.1 Bdellovibrio sp.
ATCTCAGCGACCGCGTGTCTATGGCGAATTGAGGAAAATAAAGAGAAATCTAGAGGATTTGAGACGAATCGAGAGGAATTGACCGAGTGCCAAGAGTCCGTTTTAATTTTTTAAATCTTTTTTGCATCACTCTTTTAGCGTTCCTGCTGTGTGGGTTGCAAACTACTTTTTGGTTTCAAGTTTTCGGTGGCTTGCCTGCGCCGTTGTTCTGGCTGAATTTGGTTTTGTATTTGGTGCTTTACCGAAAGCGTTTCGAAGCTGTTCTGACGATCTACTTTGTGGCTTTGATTTTGCGCTCTTTCACGGCCGTTCCTTTGGGGATTCTGTGGATCACTTTGCTAATTCTTTTTGCGGTGATTTCTTTTGTCAAAAAGCGAGTCTTCTGGCCGGGCTCTAGGTACTTCTTTATGGCCAGCCTTGGAATTAGCATCACTTTCCATTTGGTTTATTACTTTTTATCCCGTTCAGTTGAACACAATCCGGCTTCCCTCAACTTCTTTCACCGATTTTTTGAAATTGTTTTCACAGCCATTTCCTCAGTTCCGCTTTACTGGGCTTTCTCCTGGGTGGATCAAGTTTCAAGCAAAGAAATTCTACCTGAAAGTGGAGGGACCGAAGTGTGAGTGAATACATTTCCAATCCCGAAGAAGCCAAAGAGTACCTGCCGCGATATCGCCTGTTCTATCTTGCGCTGGCATTTACTTTTATTAGCTTCACGACTCGGCTGTGGATTTTACAGGTGATTCAGGGAAATGAACTTCGGGATTTCTCAGAAAAAAATCGCATCAAGCAAATTAAGATCACCGCCCCTCGAGGCCTGATGTTGGACCGAGATGGGAAAATCCTGGTTGAAAATCATCCAGGCTTCGAAGCCATTGTCTCTCCTCAGTACACTTCTAAAGTGGACGCTTTGGCCAACGCGGTCGGACCGATTATTGGAATTGATGCTGCAAAAATCATTCTGAAGATTGAAAAATCTCGCCGACAGCAGGGAACTTTTGCTCAGATCAAATTGAAAGACAATTTGACTCGGGATGAAGTGTTTCGATTGAAACGGATTCGTCTCGACACTCCAGGGCTGGATATACGAGAGTCGGTGGTTCGTCACTACCCACTCGAAAGCAATGGAGCTCAACTTTTTGGTTATGTTTCTGAAATTTCGAAGAAACAAATTCCTTTGTACAATCAAATGTACAAAGGCGATATCAACTTTGAGCAAGGTGATCTGATCGGTCAGACAGGTCTTGAGGAAGTACTTGAAAAAAACATCCGCGGAGAAGACGGAATTCAGTTTTTGCAAGTTGATGCTTTTGGCCGTGAAACCACAACTACAACTCCGAATATTTATGGTGAGCAGATCACTGATAAAGATCCCAATCCGGGTCACAATGTGGTCCTAACAATTGACCGAGATGTTCAGGCCGCGGCCTACAAATCTTTTCAAGAAAACAATCGAATTGGCGCTTTGGTGGCGATGAAAACCAATGGTGAAGTGCTCGCTTGGGTCAGCGCCCCCAGCTATGACCCCAACGAATTCTCACGCGGGATTGGCACTCAGATGTGGTCCAAATTGATCAACGATCCGTTCAAACCTCTGCGCAACAAAGTGATTCAAGATTATTTTTCTCCAGGCTCCACTTTCAAGGCCTTTATGGCGCTGGCAGCTTTGCAAGAGAAAGTGATCACTCCAACAACAATCGTCAATTGTCCTGGATTTATCAGCTTTGGCCGCCGTCAGTACCATGATCACTTTGTGCATGGTGGAGCCGGCAATATCAATGTCTATGAGGCATTGGAAAGATCCAGCAATGTGTTCTTTTACAAAATGGGAATCGCCCTCGGAATCGACAAAATGCACGCCTATGTTTCTCCTTTTGGCTTGGGACAAAAAACGGGAATCGATTTGCCCCGCGAAGTTTCAGGACTCATGCCCTCAGCCGAATGGAAGAAAAAACAAATTGGTGAAGAGTGGCAGCCCGGAGAAAATCTTAGCGTCGCCATTGGACAAGGCTTCGTCCAAGCTTCGCCAATTCAAATGGTCGTGGCTTACAATGCAATTGGCCTCGAAGGCAAAGTTGTGCGTCCCTTCGTGATCAAAAAAATCTTGGATGCTGACGGCAAAACAATCCAGGAGAGCCTGCCGAAAACTCTGCGAGACTTGCAGCAAAAACAATCGACCGGAAGCTCCATTTCAGCTGAAAATTTCAAAGTGGTGCGAGAAGGCTTAAAAGACGTGGCAAATGGAGCACGAGGCACAGCGACTTTTCTAAAAATTCCCGGAGTCCAAATGGCCGGAAAAACAGGAACCTCTCAAGTCATGAGTTTCTCAGCGGCCGAAATTTATCAAAGCTGTGACGCTCGCCCAATTATGCAGCGCCACAACGGCTGGTTTGTCGCGTGGGCACCAGCTGACAATCCAGAAGTCACAATCGCAGCTTTAGCTGAACATGCCTGCCACGGAAACACCGGCGCCGGTCCGATGGTGCGAGATACCTTCCGAGCTTATTTTGAAAAATATCATCCCGAGATGATTGCTGAAGGCCTGAAACTTAAAAAAATCGCTCCAAAAGCTGTGGTCAAAGAAGCTCCAAAAATATTGGATGGTGAGTAATGGAACTGGCTCTTCAAGTCGAAGAACGAACGCTGTTTAAACGAATCGACTGGAATTTTGTTTTGGTGATATTGGCACTGAATCTGGTCGGGCTGATCAATTTGTATAGCGCCACCCATGGCCCCCACTCGAGAGACGTAGAGCCTCTGTTTGTGAATCAGTTGGTTTGGTTGGGTGCAGGTTGGAGCTGCTTTTTTATCGCCACGTTGATTGATTATTCCATTATCAGTCGACTTGCTTACGTTGCTTTTTTTGGAAATTTAGCTGCCATTTTGTGGGTGACGTTTTATGGAAAAGTCGCACTTGGAGCTCAGCGCTGGATTGATCTTGGATTTTTTCATTACCAGCCGTCAGAGACCATGAAGCTCTGTTTGATCATGGTCATGGCTAAAACTTTATCCATTCGAAGCACCGATGGCCAAGGAATGGGAATCAAAGAACTTGCGATTCCTTTATTGATTGTTGGAGTGCCATTTATCTTGGTAGTGAAGCAGCCCGATCTAGGGACTGCTCTGATGTTAGCAGCCATTGGCGGCACGATTATTTTGTTTTGCAAAGTAAAGAAGCGAATCCTTGCGGTCTGTATTGGAGCCGCTTTGGTGGCTTTACCGATTGTATGGAAATTTGCACTTCGAGATTACCAACGCGCACGGGTTGAAAATTTTGTTT
>JAYTZS010000329.1:0-9195 GCA_043741885.1 Bdellovibrio sp.
AAGTCTCTGCCCCAATTGAGAATTCTGGTGAAGGGCCGAAGAGCGAACACTTTGCCTGTGAAGTTTTTGTGTTTTCGTATTTTGATCGCAAGAGCAGACGTCAGTACGCGGATGACGGCATTGTAATTCTTGCGGTCTTTGATCTTCAGCACACAGTGAATGTGAGTCCAGTTCAAAGCCGTGCTGTAGACGCGAATGTGAAATCTCTCAGCTGTGTTTCGAATCAGTTGTTCTAGCCGGCAATTTCGTGGATTGAATACACCTTTCAAATCTGACTTTAAAATTAAATGGATGGCATGTTTAGTTGAAAGGGCCCGACGCCCTTTTCTCTTTCCTGAAAGCAGAGAGCCGCCGTGTTCGTTTTTGCATTTATTTGAGGGTGAAACACTAGACTGCCGCATGAAGGACCTCTTTCTTATTTTTCTTGAATAGTTGTACCACAGCTTTTCAAGCGCATTTTTCGCATCACCCGCATGTGCATTTTAAATTGAGAATATAAGCACCCAAGGGCTTCGCCCCAAGCCGATCGCAGCCTTTCGAACACAATTTTCAAAAATAAAATTATCTTTTGTCCTGGGTAAAGCTAGAGAGGCAACTGACCTGTCAACAAAAATATGTAGACATGAAGAAAATTAGAAATTGTCCTGTTCCCAGCATAATGAAAGAAGAAAATTAAAAAGAAAAGAAATCGGTCAATGAATCTGGAGTGCGTCGATTCTTTTCTTCACGGTCAAAAGGACTCGGCTCAGCAGCTGATTGCCATACGGAGAGCGGGGCAGGACCGAAGCTGTAGCTTTGGAAGTCTTTCGACAAATCGGAGGGAGCCCTCCCGCTCAAATTCAGCATAATGAAATCTTGGAAGATCAGGCCTTAACCTGATCTTCCAAATTCTTTAGGACCCTCAAACTGGAAAATTATTTTCTTGAGCTCTCTTTTGGGCGGCCAGAATCGGGTTTTATATTGGAGGTCACTTGCGACTCTATGACATCTGAACCCTGATGGGAGGCACGGAATTCTTCACCGTATTCGGCTGACTCAATCATTTGAGCGCGAAGATCTTTACCTCGAACGTGGGTGTTACTGCTATCGGCTGTTGAAGTTTGGTTTTGCTTTTTTTTAGAATTGTTCTGTGAATTATTTTGTTGTGCCATTGTAACTCCTCTAGATGTTAAGAGAATTGCAACTGGCATGCCTTTTTAAAGTGTCGATGGATTTGAAAAGAGCTGCGCAAATCTTCAGCTCGGGGCAAACAGACTCATATCCAAATGCTATCAGACATAGAACACTTTTTTCATCTCTGGTTTTCTTCTCTGGCTCTCATCTTTGGTTTTCACTAACCCATTACGGTTCCTGAATCAGCTGCCAATTTCCCTCTCGTAACAATCGCCGAGTTGCGTCCATTGGCAATCCGACCACATTATCGAAAGCGCCTATGTATTTTTCCACAAAAGTTCCGCCAAAACCTTGGATTCCGTAGGCTCCGGCTTTGTCCAAGGGTTCGCCAGACTCGATGTATTCGCGAATCTCTTTTTCGCTCAAGGGTCGGAAGTTTACTTGCGTGGTCTCTAAGGTTTCGTGAAATCTCAAATTGAGACAGTCACCAGGTAGAGTACCAGGTAGAGTAGAAACATCAACCGGACCTTCGACCAGGACAACCGCTGTCTTAACGAAATGACAGCGCCCCGACAAACGGCTTAAAAATTCGAAAGCTTGCTCTGCATTTTCCGGTTTTCCTAAGGGAACATCGTCTAAAATAACCATAGTGTCGGCGGCGAGAATCAAAAATCTCTCTTCTTTCGAAGATTTGTAAGATTTGAGAGAGGCTTCGGCCTTTCGTCTAGCAATGGTCAAAATCTGCTCATCGACGGTCAGGTTTTTCTCAAGGTTTTCCGATACCTTAACTGAGAAAACGTGGAAGAAAAAACCGGCTCGTTGAAGCAGCTCTTTGCGGCGAGGCGATTCGGAGGCGAGAACAAGTTTGAAGTTCATGCAATTCATTCAGCCACGAAGGAAGAAAAATGGGTAGGGAAAATGGGTAGCTCAGATTTATTTTTAGTCGGGGGGGTGTTTTCCATCTCCGTCGTCTTTTACTCTCTGGCTTCTTTTTTATCTTCGAGTGGTCGCACTGATAAGGATGTGCTTTCGTGGGCCAGTGGAGATGAACCGCTCAAATCCAAATCGGGATTGATCAATATTTCTCGGCCTTTGGTTCATCAACTGACTTTGAAGTTTGCGCTTAAATGCAAAAGTGCTGAGTATCGAAAACAAGTCGAGCGTTTGCTTTTAACTGGCGGTTTGTCGGGTGAATTGAATGTTGATGAATTCATTGGACTGCAAATTCTCTGGGGGATTCTACTGCCTGCGGTTTTTGCTTTTGCCAACTTGGTGCTCGGGTTTGGCATTCCCTACTTTTTATTTCTAATCATGGTCCCTGCCGGAATTTATTTACCTCGAGCAATCGCAAAAGTTGAAAAGTCCAACCGGGAAATTTCGGTCCGAGCCGATTTGCCATTTTTCGCGGACCTTCTTTCTCTTTCGACGGAAGCTGGCTTGGATTTTATTTCTGCAATTCAACGAATTGTCGACAAAGCGGAGGACAGTGTCTTGGCCGAGGAGCTTGGAAATGTGCTTCGAGATATTAAGTTGGGATCGTCTCGCGCGGATGCCTTAAAGGGGATGTCCTACCGATTGGAAATTCCTGAGATCACCAGTTTCGTTGCAGTTCTGGTTGACGCCGATGCCACCGGAGCCAGCATCTCGCAAGTTCTTAGAGATCAATCTGTGCAGATTCGCTTGGAAAGATTTGTCCGCGCCGAAAAAGCAGGGGCGCGTGCATCTCAAGTTATTTTATTGCCAATGATGTTGTTTATTATGCCAGCCGTGTTCCTGGTGATATTCGGTCCGATGATTTTGCAATTTGTTTATGGTGGAAAATAAAATGGCTCAGTTGCTGAATTCACAAAATTTGATTCTCGCAGCCGATTTGCAAATAGCAGATCGAATGTGGAGTCGAATGAAAGGCCTTTTAGGGACAGCTCAATTGCAACCCCAGGAAGCTTTATGGATTCATCGTTGCAATAGCATTCACACCTTTTTTATGAGGTACCCAATCGATTGTGTGTTTCTAGACTCAGAAATGAATGTCAAAGCTCTGGTCTCTGATGTTCAGCCAGGCCGAATGCTAATGCCAATTTGGGGTGCTCAGTCAGTTGTGGAAATGAAGGCCGGCCAAATTTCAAAATTAGGATTGAGATCCGGGGAGCAGCTGCATGTTCGCTCTTAAAGTTTTGAATGGACCGCAAGCAGGAGAAATTCATATTCTCAAACAAGGCAAAACACGTCTCGGCCGGTCGACTGAATGCGAGTTTCCAGTGAAAAGCAATGGTGTTTCTAAAGAGCACCTAGAAATTTCAATCACCGCCAATCAAATCACTTTGACTGATCTTAAGTCGAGCAATGGAACTTTTGTCAACGGAGTCCGCACTCAAACAGCATTTCTCAAATTGGGTGACAAGATCGGAATTGATAAAATTCTTTTTGATGTGGTCCTTGCAGCTTCCGTCAAGCCTCGAGCCAAAATGCAGCCAGGCTTTGGGGCTGAAGCTAGTTTGGCCTCCCGTCCCGAGTCGGCACTTCAGGTGGTTCCTGAAAACTATCAAATCGCCATGCAAGCTCATGGCTTACAGAATCCTCCACCTGAGTTTGCTTCATCCGCAAGCGGGCTAGCTGCTTCTGGAATTTACGGAGCAATTGCCGGTGTCAAGAAGTCGGTGGATCAGTTCTTTCTTCCGGGAATCTTTAGGCTTGTCGAAGTGTTTGAATTTCGCACCGTGATTGTCGCCTTTTCGGTGGTATTTATCTTGGTTGTCACTTTGCTGTCAGTGATACCGATGAATCAGATCAGTTCCGAAAGCATTAAGATCGAAAGTCGAAGGAGAGCCCAGACGGTCGCTCGAGCACTTGCAAACTCAAACGAAAAAGTCATCCGCTCGGGCGAGATGAGCGGCTACAGCGCCGATTTGGTTTTAAGAGACGACGGGATTAGCAATGTTTACATTCTTGGCCGAGATGGGTCTGTGATTGCACCTCCAGAAATGGCAGGTCTAATCGCAAAAGATTTAACTGAGTTTATTCCGGCAATTAAAGGTCAAGCCAAAGAAGTCTCAGCGGAAATCAGCGGTGGCAAAATCGCAGCGAGCTGTCCCATCTTGATTTTTGACCCTGAACTGCAACAGAACGTGGCGAAAGCCCATGCTGTGGTGGTGTATGATCCCGGAAGTCTTAAATTTGATGAAGGCCGAAGTATTGCGCTGTTTCTGAATGTATTAATGATTGCTCTGATCGTTGGCGGTCTGCTGTTTTATCTCTTGTATCGGTTGATTGAATATCCATTTTCAAGATTGAATGACGAGTTGGATTTAGCTCTTAGAGAAAGCAGAGATCACGCTGAGATCCAGGTTAAAATGCCTATTTTGCAAAAGCTGATGGTGAGCATCAACAGTTTACTGACTCGACTTCAGCAGGGCGGAGGCGGAGCTCTTCAAGCCAATGCAGAAACTAGAGATCAAGAGTGGATCAATATGCTCGAGCTGTTTGGCTATCCAGCTCTGCTCTTGTCGAAAGAAATGATAGTTCTTGGAATCAATCGACCCTTTGAGCATTTGACCGGAGTCCGCGCTTTTGCGATTCAAAATCAAACTTTGCAGTATCTGCCAGATCAAGCGATGCAAAAAAATATTGAGGAGCTGATGAAACAAGCTCATTCAAACACGGAAATCGCTCACAAAGACCGCTTGGATATCAGCGGCCATGCCTTTAGCCTTCAATGCCAGGCCCTGACTGTTGCTGGAGAGGCTCGTTATTTTCTAGTGACTGTCTCTCCCGATGAACAAGCAGAGGGAGGAGCTGCATGACAGCTGCGCCAGCTCTGACTCGGACATTACCTTTAAGCATCAGTGTTGTTCATGGAGCGCACTCAGGTGTCGTTCAGAGCTTCACTCAAACCTTGGTCACCATCGGCCGCGGTTCTGAAAATGACCTGGTGTTCTCTGAAGACTCAAAGATCTCACGCACTCACGTCGAGATTCATGCTCAAAGCAATTCCTTGAAAGTAAAAAACGTCAGTCAAAAAAATTACATTTTAATTGATGGAGTCAGACTCGAGGAAAAAATTCTCAATCGGCCATTCACTTTGCAAATTGGTGAAACTGTTTTGAAAGTAGATTTTCCAATAGAGCCTGACGCTTTAGCGGCACTTGTCCTATCGCCGCAGCTGAAAGTCGCGGGTCAAGCTCGACTGAACGCTCAGGTTAAAGCTCAGGCGGTAGCTCCTCCTTTTCCTCCAGCTCAAGGCTCACCTCACGCCGGGGCGGGAGCAGCACAATTTCGCCACCCTTCAAACTCAGGTAGTTCGCGGACCACCTTTTATGCAATCATTGCTGTCGTTTCGCTTTTGGGGTGGTGGTTTTTAAGTGACTCCGACCTCAAGAGAAAAAATGAAATTCATGTCAGAACAGAAGGGGATGTGGCAAGGGCCATCGAGGATTCTGCCAATGCCGTCCGAGAAATTAAAAAGAAACAGGAGACTTCAGGTCAGGACTCGATCCAATACAAGTCAGCTCAAGAGCATTACATCAAAGGCTTTCGAGATTATCGGTCCAGGCAGTACGCTCGTGCCGTGCAAAGCTTTCAAGCCTCCCTGTCATTTTATCCAAACCATGAGCTCGCCAAAAAGTATTTGGTCCAGTCCCAGCGTAAATTCGAAGCTGAAGTGGATTCTAACATGTCTTTAGGGCGAAAATATTATCAGAGACAAAACTATAGACTGTGCCAGGCCTCTTTTGCGAATGTGATGATTATGCTGAAAGATTCTGCAAAGGCAAAATACAAAGAAGCAAAGCAGCTGTATGAAGAGTGCAATCTCCGAACTGAAGGGAGATTCTAATGGCTTATCTTCATATTTTTCAAAATGGTGCAAAATCGGCTGAAGCTGATTTATCTTCAAAATTAGAATGGATCGTTGGACGAGGCGCAGAAGCAGACATTCGTTTAGAAAACGACAAGGGCATTTCACGTCAGCACTTTAAAGTTTATTTAGACAATGGAAGCTGGATAGTCGAGGTGCTTTCCCGGTTCGGTGAGCTCTACCAAAAAGGGAAAAAAGTTCAGTCTGTACGCTTGACTGATGGCAGTCGCTTCGAAGTCCCTCCATTTGACTTCGTCTTTCAACAACAGGAGAAGGCTTCAAGCGTTGAAAATGCCGCTTCAGTCTTAGCACCTGGTTTGGAAGAAAACTCTTTTTCCGGCAGGACGATGGTTGGAATTTCCAAAATCATGCCATATCTGAAGGTTTGCAATCAAGAGGGCGTCGAACTTCAAACTTTTGTTTTAGAAGGACATGTGTGGACGGCAGGTCGAGAGACAAGCTGTGCTGTTTTCATCGATAATCAAAAATTCAGTCGTCGGCACTTTGAAATTCGCCTTGAGGAAAATGCCTACCTCATTCGAGATTTGGGCAGTTCCAACGGCACTTGTGTCAATGGTTACCAGCTTGAAAAGGACCACTGGTCTTCGTTGGTATCGGGAGATGTGATTTCTGTTGTCGATTGGACTTTGCAATTTCAACTGAGAGATTCAGATTTTCAAGGAAAGCTTCAGCAGGTGTCTTCGGACCTCTTGCCCGCTCTTCAAGACAACTGGGATTTATCCGTGGTTGGAGCGGATTCCGCTTTCCAAGGAAATTCTTTGGCGCTTCATTCTTTTGAAAAAAAATCTTCAGAAGCTAAATCTTCAGAAGCTAAATTTTCAGAAGGAAAAGCTTCGGAAGTAAAAGCAGCTCTAGACTCTAAACAAGATTCATTGAAAAACCTGAAGTCTAAGGCGAATTGGGTTCGGCTGATGATCTACACAGTGGTCGTTGGGGCTGGCGGAGCCTACTATCTATCTAGTGGAAGCACTGCACCTGAGACGGCAAAAGAAATCGTTGCAACAGCTTCTTCGCTTCCCGTTGATAAGCTGAAGCCTGCGCAGCAACAGTATGTTCGTGACACTTATCGACTGGCTGATCGCTTGTTCAAAGAAGGCCGCTACGAAATGGCACGCCAGGAAGTCGCAAAAATTCATGCTTTGATTCCATTCTTTGACGAATCTAAAAATTTAGAAAAGTTATCAGAAGTTGCGATTCAAACTCAGATCGAGCAGCAAAAAGCTGCCATGAGAGAAAAAGAAAAAGAGGAAATGAACGAAAAGATTCAAAGTGCGGTTCGCTTTTGTGAAAAGCGAATCAATTCAAAAATCGAAATGAAAGATTTGGATGACTGCTTGTCCAATGTGATGGCTCTAAATCCTGATCATCCCTTGATCTCATCTCTGAAAGCACGAGCGGATCAAATCATTACAGAAAGAACAGTTCGAAATCAGAAAAATACGGATTTTCAAGCTTTGGTAAGGAGGCAGCAAACTCTTTTTGATAAAGCCAATGCTGTCGCAGCGAAAGCTCGTCCGTTGGAAGCAATTGCAGCTCTGAATTCGGTTGTGGAATCAAAACTTCCTGATCCAAAAAACTACAGGAATGAAGCGAAACGACAGATTGCATCGATCCAAAAGAAAATGTCTGATCAGCAATCAGAAATTGAGAAGGAAGCGGACATCGATTTTAAGAAAGGTGATTTCAAGGGAGCTATTCTCACATTAAAGAAAGCCTTGGAAATCAATCCAGAGAATGAATCGGTCCGAGGTCGGATCAATTCAATTTTAGGTGAACTGCGAAAGCAAATGCAGACTCTTTATCAAGAAGGAATTTTAGAAGAAAGCGTTGGTGAAGTCGACACAGCGAAAGCCAAATGGAAAAAAATAGTCGAAACCAGTGTGCCAGAAGAGGATTATTATAAAAAGGCTCGTACCAAATTGAAAAAATATGGGGCCGAATAGCAATGGACCTGCAACAGCGATCGTATTCGACTTCAATCTTTCGGCCGAAACCAAAAATTTTTTTCGAAAACAGCTCTCAGACTTGGATCATTGCAACTTCTTGGGGAGAATCGGAAGCTGCAGAGGCCACCATTCAGTCTTTGCGGGATCAGCTGGCGTCGATTTCAGAACCGGATGCGACAGTCATCCGAGGTTCCGCTGCTGGTCTGAGCGACGGCAGCAATCGCCTAGTCTCGGCCGCGAGAATCACTCATCAAAAATTATTCCAGCAGAGAAACCGCGAAGAGTACACGACTGCAGTTGAGCTGGCATTGATTAAGAAAGTTCGCAACCATCTCTCTTGGGTGCAAATCGGGGCACCTGCGCTCATTCTATCGACAGAAAAAGGTCTGCAGCCTTTATGTCCAGCATCGGATTTGTCTTTTCAGTGGGATCAACAGACTCCGCTTGTGGCAGTGGCGATGGGACTTCACAAGGAAGTCAATTTGCATTGTGGAAGCTGTTTGGTAAAGGAAAATGATCAACTTATTTTGCTTTCTAAAAGCTATATTCCGACTTCTCTATTCCAGCTCAAGTCCATCAGTCTTCAATCAGTGTCAAAAAATCTTGTCGATGAAAATTCCGAGCAACCATTCTGGCTAGGACTTCTCGAATTTTAATTGGTCTCCTCTTTTTGCTGCTGCAAAGTTTTCAAAGCCAAAACTCTAAATTTTTGCAGATCCGGCAAGCAAAGAATCATCTCGACTGGTGGAATGTTAGTACGCAAATCAGGGGACAGATCCCAAGTCCCCTGTAAGGACCAAAAGCTTTCTAGAATTCGATGATCTAATTTAGCTAATGAATATTGCCGCAAAAACTTTTTGCGACTCGAATCTCTCGACAGTTCTGAACCACCTCGCTCGGCCCGAATCCATTCAAATAAGCTCAAAGTCAAAAGGTCTGCGCAGGGGCGAGTTTCACTGACTGACAATTGCCCTAGGTAAGCTGCTTCAAGGCATTTGTCATGAAAGTGAATGGGGCTTGGCTTTCCAGCAATTTTAGAGTTTAGATTTAAATTCGCAAGTGCTTCTAAATCGGCTAATTTCATCCCTTGAGCCCAGCGCCGCAACTCAGGCCAGTTCTGTTGCTCTAACAATTGAGAACTGTAACTTTCCGCAACTTCATCGTCATTTTTTAGGCGATGTGCCAACCGTTCTAAAACGAACGGCGCTTCTTCCAATTGAGCGGCACTGAGAGAATGGCTCAAAGGATCCGCCGACCAAAAGT
>JAYTZS010000330.1:0-3278 GCA_043741885.1 Bdellovibrio sp.
ATAAGGCGGCGTTAAATCGCGATAGAAAAGATTCGGCAAGAAAACATAGAAGCCGAGAGAAGCGATTCTATCGGCCATTTCATAAAGACAGGGCCTTGGGCCAAATGCGTCCATCAGAAACAAAACAGCCGAGTGCACTTGCAAATCTTTGGGCTGGACGGAGTACACATCACAGACGCCCTGTTTCATCGCGATGGAAAACTGTTCCTGTCGAACTTTGATATTCATGGCGAGAACCTCCCAAAAATCTGAGCACCTTCAGCAAGCTTGCTTTGTCAGCTATCCACTGTCAGTTAACCAAGTCAAGTTCCTCCACCGACTTGACAGAAGGAGGCAGGGAGATTTTCAAATTGTGCAAGCTTTATCTTAAACGTGCTATCAATGATTCCGATGAGCTATTGAGATTTATAAAAAGAGATTGATGAAAGCGATGTCAGAGAAAGGATTTGAAATGACGGCAGACTCTTCGAAAGATCCTCTGGCAGGAAAAACTTTAGAAATGATATTAGTTTTTTTAGTCGAGAAATATGGCTGGGAGCGCCTCGGCGACGAAATCAATATCAAATGTTTTCAGCTCAATCCCAGTGTCAAATCCAGTTTGACGTTTTTGCGACGAACCCCATGGGCTCGCACGAAAGTCGAGCGCCTGTACATTCAATCACTATAAAAACCGGCTAGTTTTCAGCATGTCGCCAGGAAAAGAGCTACCGGTCACAGACTCATCAGAAGCGTCCTAATCCATCCCCCATTTTTAGGACTTGGGCTTGTACTTGGGCTTGTACTCAAGCACAAGTAAAGTCGCGCCACCTGCTCTCACCTTTGCACTGACAAGGTTCGCGACTTATGAAACCCAGCCTGAATTCGGCCGAGGAGTGGAGAACACAAATGTTCAACCCCAAGTTTGAAAGTACTGATCTTTTCATTCGACGTTCTTCCAAATTTGGTCACATTTTCAAACAGTTCGACTGCGACCACACTTTGAGCTCTCGCTCAGTTATTTTTAATTTTCAGGATTGCAGTTAGCAAAGATCGGACCTTTCGCTTGGCACTTGAGATATTTCGATTTAAGGTGCGGGCGCTACCACCCGTTTCAGCGAATAGAGGACTATGAAAAAATCAAAAGTTAGCAAAAAGAAACTCGCCATAAAATCGACTTCTTCAGGATCGAAGAAATCCTCAAGTAAAAACAAATCTGGCGGCAAAAAAAAATCTGGTTCTAAAAAGGGTGTAAGCGTGGATACGTTTGGCCAAAAGGTTAAAAAAGGTCTGGCGAATCTGACAGAGCAAGTTGAGTCGATTTTTTCTTCTCAGCCACAAAATATTCAGTCGGCAATCAAAATGGATCATGATGGACTGAGAAACTTTTTAGGTCTTTTGAAAGACACCGACAGTGACATGACTGAAAGACGCCGGGCTTATGATCAATTCCGTTCATTGCTCAAATCTCACACTCACGCCGAAGAGAGTGTGGTTTACAAAACTGCCGTAGATCTACCGGGAAAAGAAATGCATTTGAAGGTCACCGAAGGATTTGTCGAGCACAAACTTACTGAGGATTTGATGAGGCGCATAGAAAATACCACTGTGTCTATGGAGTGGAGTGCTCATGCCAATGTTCTTTCCGAAATTCTAGAACATCACCTGAAAGAAGAAGAGCGAGATCTTTTGCCGCTCCTAAAAAAAGCCACACCACCGAAGCTCAATCAAGAAATGCTCGAGCAATATTTAGAACTCCGCGAAAAAACACAGTACAAAGTCACCAAAGAAAATTCCGGAGTGCTCGATCCTTCTGTTTAGTTTTTGCGAGCAGGTGGCAAGGTGCGCGATCGGATGTATTTCAGGTAACTGGCCTCGAGCAATGCAAGATCTTTAACGATTTGTGCTTCATCGACAGCAACTAGTTCCAGACGAGCCAAACCAAAGCCGTCATTTTCGGAAGCGTAGTTCGGGATCATTTCTGGCTGGTGGGCAATGGCGTTCGTTCGGTCGCTCTTTTGGTATTCGAGTTGACGGACGGCGAGGGTGTTGAACTCGAGCGCTAAGAGTTGCGAATGGGCGCCATGCTTACGAAGAAGCTCGAATTGCCTGCCTCCGTTCATGACTCCCTGCAAAGGATAATCTGCGAAAACGTAGCCATCATTGTAATGATCGCGGCAAAGAAGATGGAAAAGTTCGTGGCCCATCAGCTCGGGCCAGGTATACGGGTCGCCTTCGCCTGGCGTGATGTTGACTTGTTTTGGAATGGGAGAGTATTTAAACGGGAGGAATGGCTTTTCCGGTTTTTCGCGTTTCTTTCCCATCAACTTGTCATTGATTTTCGAAGCAATAGTTTCGTTCAGACCCCAAGTGGCTCTGCTTACAAGTTTGCTTTCATCGAGAAAAAACACCTCAAATTTCGTTTCAAGGAAATCAGTATTGAGTGAGGCTTCAATTTGTTTGAGTTGCTGACGAATCAACTGCGCAACTTGAGGCACGTCTTCAAAGGACTTTGGAAGATCGGCGGGCTTCGTCCCATTCTCCAAAGTTTTAGCGAAATACTCCGGCCGTATCGGATTGGGCTCCCCGGCCGCGATTTGCCATTGGCGCGCCTCTTGCCATTCGGCTCGAGTGGTGCGAGAAAAAGAGCTCACACCCCAAACTCCGATTCGGACCGCCAGCTCCCATTTCTTGCCATTCCACTTCAAGCTGCCACTCTCAATATTGTCGTCTAACTGTGGATTGCTCGAACCCATATAGGCAACAACTTTCATATCTACAAGATCTTTCGGCGCCCAGGCACGCTCCCGGTAAGCCTTCTCAACTGCCGGACTGACGGCGAAAGCGCCCACACTTGCTAAGCAGCTCAAAAGAATCAATGCGAGAGGCTTCATCGTTCACTCCTATTTGGTAAGAACACTTCCAACTTGTGTATGCAATTGGTGCCAATGCGAGTGCAGCGCAGGGAGAAAATTAGGAGTAGCTTATCCTGGGGGATCGGAACGAAATGAGGTCTTTGACGTTTTAGCGCTTTGACTGACAAAGACTTCGTCACTGCCCTCGTTCAGCGGGCCGCTTCACGCAGGTGCTTTCTTCTTCGATTTTGATTTTTTCTTCTTCTTCGGTCGAATCAACAAGCCAAAGGATTCGAGCTAATTGGCGATTAGGTACGAGAGAACGTTCTTAAAGTCTCGTCCCCAGCTAAGAATTCTCACTGCTGTCCGGTAAAAATCTAAATATTTAATATCCAGCGGTGAGCTGCCAGTCAGCAAACTGCGGTTGGAGAGCCTGGAAATCCGCTC
>JAYTZS010000331.1:0-9192 GCA_043741885.1 Bdellovibrio sp.
TAACTGCAACAAAAGATGATCAGATAAAGGAAATACAATACTTCTCGTATAGCCAAGACGCCACCTTAAAGGCTGATGACCAGAAACAATTTGATTCTCATCACTACATCCTAGGTCGTCTGATTTAGAATGCTACTGAAAATTCAATTGGGTTTTATCTTCATGATCCGTATCGCCGTAGACAGTCCCATTATAGTAAATGTAGCCATCTGGACGATTGTGTCTTGGATCATCGTGAAGCCAATGAATCAGACCCGAATGCCCGAGCCATAAAAATTGCCCACCGACAGCAAAATGATCGCCGGCCTGAATTGGCACCCTTGCTCCCATATCAGAATTGTAGACAATCTGAACGACGCTGCCATCAGACAACTTTGCTTCCCATTTTTGATGTGGAAGTCCCGTCGTATCATCAGGGAGAGTTTTAGTCACAACGAGGTCCGCACCTTCAACGAAAAAACTATTTCGCCTCGAATGAACCGCATTCACGATCGCCTTGTCACCCGATATTTTGCCTGGGTGATCTTCATTTTGGCTCGGCGATGCAATTGCAAGCTGCAGTGAAAAAAGAGTGCTGACGAGTAAAAAGACTGTTCTTTTCATAAATTCTCCGTAGTCGAATCGTTAAGGCGATTGATAGAAACGCTCTGCCAATTCAGAGCTTATACGAATAAATCACTTCATTATTGCCAAACGAAATTGAGTCTGTCACACGAATTCGCTGAACATTACACAAAGGTAATGAAACGGACGTGTATATCACTAGCTTCTCAAGAGTTGCTTAGACTGTCTGCGGAGGCTCTGGCAGCGTATGACGTACAAACAAAAGGAAGATCAAATGAAAACAATGGGTGTTCGAATTGTACTTGGATCACTGCTCGGCTTGGCTTTCGGCTTCAATGGATCTGCCGCCGGCAAAGCTCCGAAGCTTTCACTGGAACAAGCGACGGCGATTGCCAGCAAAGCGGTAGCTGGCACCATCAAGAGCAGCGAGTTTGAACATGAATTGGGTCAGGACGTTTATAGCTTCGATATCATCGGAGCCGACCACGCGATCCACGAAGTTCTGATCAATGCAAACAGCGGAATGATCGTCAGCAATAAAATCGAATCTGCCAGTGCGGAAGCAAAAGAAGCTGCCGAAGACAAACAGACCTCGGATGCGCAAAAAAATTAAAGGTATTTAGAAATGCCCAGTCATCAATTTCTCAAAGTGAATTTCTAAGCCCGTGACGAAAATATATTCGTCGCGTAGCTCGCTGGCAGGTCCTTCATGACCAAAAGAAAAATATCTCTCTTCTATAGCAAAAGTCGCAGTCAAGGTAACTGAGCTGGCCTCAAGAAAGTTCTTCTCCGCACCTAAACCGCATTTGCGATAGTCGCCATCCTCGATGCGATCCAGGAGGCAAGCAATTGCCATGTTGAAACCCAACATATTTTTGGAAAGCGAAATTTATGCTTCTTTAAAATCTTGCTCAGTCTCTTCAAGCAAGGCTCGTCCCGCACACACACCACCCAATACTGAGATATCGGCTTTGTAGGAAATTTCGATGCCCGAGAGATCCGTGTACATATCGATCATCCGATTCTTCCAACGGATTGCACCGAATATCCAAGAATGGATTTCAGGACTCCGGATTGCGAACTCGGCCTCATCTAGGACGGATTCTGAAGACTTGGTATGAGGTTCATGCAATCGAATGTAGCCTGCTTCGACATTCACTTGATTTTGAAATTGGTAATTGCCCCTGACCCCATACGTAATAGGACCCCAAAATCCATCGACAGGATTTGATTCGTTGCCGAGCCGGAAAAGAATTTCATTTGAGTTTTCATGTTCTGCAGCCGGCAAAGTTGCTGCAGCAGAGAGGGCTTGGTTGTCATCAGCTTTAGAAACATGTGCTATTAAAAAAATTAGAAGTACAACAGGGAGGCCACGAAATAGCTATGGCCTCTGAACAAAGTCTTCGTCAATAGCTTCGATTCTTGCAGACATAGAGCCCATCAGTTTCTCGTCAGTGGGCGCTCTTCGCGGCTCGATGTGGGAAAATAAAAATGCAAATGACGATAAAGGCAAAAAGAGCAAACGATGCAGTATAACGACTGAGAACCAATCCGCCGTGATCAACGGGCTTATCTAGAAAATCTCCGACGACAGCTCCCAAAGGCCGAGTTAAAATAAACGCCGCCCAAAATAAGACGACTCTAGAAACTCGGGTCCAATAATAAAGCCCCACGGTTACTAAAAGAAGCGAGCCAAAAATAATCGCAGCTCCTGTGTAACCCAAGCCTGCCGAATCCGCTGTCCAGTCGCCTAAAGCAGTTCCCAAAGTTTGAGAGAACATGATAGTCAGCCAATAAAAACCTTCGGTCTTCGCATTGTCGACAGTCGAAACTGAAATGGATCCCATCACTCGATGCCAGATCCAAAGTGAACCCATCAAAAGTCCAAATAATAACAGGGATCCGCCGGTATAACCGATTCCCAGAGACCGGTCGGCGTAATCAGCAAGAGTTGTCCCCACCGTCGTTGTCGCAATGATAGTGACCCAATAAATCACAGGATGAAAATGCCACGCTTTAATTTGCACCGCTACCGCAACCAGAAACACAACTGCAAAAATCAATGTGCTCACCAAATAGCCCAAGTCCATGGACATAGAAACTGTATCCCCTCCCGTTTCACCAAGTGTCGTTGCAGCAATTTTAATCACCCAAAATGCAAGCGTCAGTTCTGGAACTTTACTCAAACCTTTGGTGATGATTTCTCTTTATGATCTGTCGTTGACGACATGGCATCCCCTTTATAATTTGTTCAATCATTCGAAATCGATTTTGCCCGATTGCTGCCGGGGCGACAAATCTTTTGGATTCCCAAACATTACATTTTTGATATCAAATTTGGACTCAAATTTAGACTGTCGAAACTTTCGACATCTCATCGACATTTTCGGCCGATTCCGTTCTCTCTAGTCTCAAATACAATAGAATTCACAACCACTTGGCCTCTTGGCTGCACTTTCCATCCATCAAGAGGACCTATGACAACAAAACATTCTGCTCTCACGATTTTGCTTTTCAGCGCTACTTTCACCATCAGCCCGGTGAAGGCCGTGGCACAGGATTCCGAAGGTGCCTTTCACTCAAAAGTCGTTGGTGCCGAAGCCTTTGTAGATTTCAATAAACAGTCTGGCGAAAAGGGAGTCTTCAGTACCGACGGGCCCACGGTGACAATAGAGACGGAGATTCCAACTAAACATCTGCTTCCACTTTCTGTTCAAGACTCCATCAAACTGCGAACTTCTCTGACCGTGATGTTCAATGAAGCTTTTCGAGTTGATCAATCAAAATTCGAAGCTCCCCTGCTCCATGGTAAAACTGACTGGAATTACTTTTTCCGAGAAGCTAAAATTATTTTAGATATCGATCCAAAAACAAATTCTCCAATTGCTACCATTATTGCTGGAGTTCAGGATTTAGAAAGCGGCGCATTTGACACGCATATGCCGATCCCAGACAATGAAGCTCTCCGAGGTTTAACCCGCGTTCGAAGCGCGCATGCGATTCAGGTTCAATTGAATAGCAAAGTATTTGATTCACTTTCTGTTGCTGTCTTTAACACTGGCGCGGGTCATCCCGAGACTATGGGTGACAACATCCAGGCTCATGCACCGGGTGCAACTGTCATGTTTTCAAAAAATCTTTCGGAGCGCTTAAAAATTACTTCGGCGCTTACTCGAATCTCTTTTCCAGAAAAGAGCGAGATTCGATTCAATACCGGCGTCGCTTATGAAAATAAAGAAAAAGGTTATACCGTATTTTTTGACCATGTTTATTTTCCCAACAAAGGCAACCTTCTCTATCCCGACTCCACCGCAGCTTGGACTTTAGGGGTTATCAAACAAATCAATTCTAAGCATTTTCTGACGGCAGAAACGACAAACGTCAATAATGGCGCCTACAGGGAAATGGCCTTGGGTTATGCGTATTCCATTTCGGACCGGACCAGCATTCGTGTCGGTATTCGAAAGTCAACTCAGGGCACTAAAATTGAATCTCGACTGGCTTATTCTTTCGGAGCGAAATGACAGTGTTGCACTCTCAACTTCATCCTTTGCACCTTTGCAATAATGATTTTTGCAAACTTGACGATGATCCAAAAGTCGTATCAAGTTAAACCGTGCTAAGAAAAAGTCGAAGTGTTTCCTTATTATTGTTGTTTGTCTTCAGTGTCCTGACCCTGAAGCAACTTCTCTCCCTTCATGAGATTGGACCTGACGACTGCAATGAGATCGGCCATGTTCACACTTTTCACATGGCACAAAATTCCGCAGATACTTTAAGGGCGGCCGAAAAGCACACGCCTGGCCAGCACGGCGATGAAAACTGCCATGAGAATAAATCCATTTTTTCTTATTCTCTTTTTCCTGTGATAATGTTTCAAGTACCCGCACTTCAATTTGAAATCATCTTTAAAGTCATCGCGGCCATCGAGAGCACCGTGTTGGGTCCACCAATTGAGCCTTTACGACGTCCGCCTCGATCGTCTTAGATTTCTCCCGACTAATTAGTTTACAGCTACAGTTGCAATTTCCAAGTGGGAATTCTTTTCATTTCATTTAGGAGGACCAAACACATGAACCAACTGGTATTTCTATTTCTCTGTTTGATCACTAGATCCAGCTTTGGAGCTGACAATTTATCGGCTCCAAACATGAGCGCCAATGCACTTTTCCTTTATCAAAACTCAAATTTTCATAAAGAGAACTCGGATCCCGCGAATCTAGACTCAGCACCAAATGGTCTAAATGTTCAAGAAGCGGAACTTCAGTTTTATTCTGATGTTGATCCCTACACACGCCTCAGCCTTCTTTTATCCGTACATCCACA
This sequence comes from Bdellovibrio sp., assembly GCA_043741885.1. GTDB lineage: Bacteria > Bdellovibrionota > Bdellovibrionia > Bdellovibrionales > Bdellovibrionaceae > 21-14-0-10-47-8. Next base: position 4,891 of record JAYTZS010000331.1, read on the forward strand.
GCTTGAGAGCAACGGCACACAAATCGAAGAAAAATGGATCATTGAACCCGAGGAAGCTTTTGCCGAATCAAATGTCATCTCAAACGTGACTTTGAGACTGGGAAAATTTAAGGCATTCATGGGAAAGCACAACCAGCTTCACACTCATGCTTATCCTTTTATCAAAAGTCCTCTCGCAAATGAGGCGCTCTTAGGGGGGGAAGGCTTGAATGATGTGGGAGCTTCCGCTGCAGTTTTGCTGCCAAGCTCATGGTATAACGAAATCAGTCTGCAGTACTTGAGAGGCAAAGGCGAGAACTCAGAGTTTCAATCCCCAAGTCCGGGTGACGGGGTTGGTCTTCTTCACTGGAAGAATCTGCTAGATCTATCCGGTGCTCTCACTTTCGAGCTAGGCTTTTCATATGCGAGAGGAAATAATAGTTTCTCTAAAGAGACGGCTCTCAGCGGAACAGATCTGACGTTCAAATGGCGACCAGAAGCTGGAGGACGCTACAAATCCCTTTTATGGTCCACGGAGTATTTATCTAGAACACAAAACCAAAACTCCGTGCCTACTGAGAAGGGAAATGGCATCGCAACTTGGTTGCAATATCAATTCGCAGAGCGCTGGGTCGGGCTCTACAGGTTTGACACTTTAAAAATTCAAGAAAGTTTCAATGCAGCGACACTTCCTAATGACTCGATTGAGCGACACTCGTTAGCAATTGTGTACCTTCCGTCAGAGTTCTCCTCATTTAAATTTGAGTATGACCAGCGTCACGGAGGAATGCTGAACTCTGAAGGCTCCTTTACTGAAAAATCAATTTTCCTCCAAGCCAATTTTACAATTGGCGCTCACCCCTCTCATTCTTATTAAAGGAACATGTGATGAAAATATTATTTGTAACTCTGTTGTTAACTTTGTTTTTCTCCCTTCTTGCATCCGCCACTCTTCAAGTTGCAACGACCACGACAGACCTTGCAGCCCTGACCAAAAAAGTTGGAGAAGATCGAATTTCTGTTTTCTCGATTGGAAAGGGAACACAAGACCCTCACCAAATCGAAGCAAAGCCTTCTTTCATGGTGAAGCTGCGAAACACAGACCTCGTCATCTCACAAGGATTGGAGCTTGAATCTGCATGGCTCGCTCCGCTGATGACAGGATCTAGAAATCCTAAGCTTTCTGCAAAGGACTCTGTGTTTGAACTTGGCCCTAGGTTGAATCCAATTGAAATTCCTCATGGGAAAATTTCAAGAGCCGAAGGTGATGTGCACCCTGGGGGGAATCCGCACTTTCAACTTGATCCCATCAGACTTGGTCAGGCGGCCGTTTTGATTTCAGAAAAACTGGGAAGCTTAGATCCTTCGAATAAAGATTTCTACACGAAAAATGCAGAGCAATTTCAAAAGCAGATGACTGAGAAAACGAAAGACTGGAAAAATTTGATTCAAAAAAGCGGAGTAACTGAGATCGTGACCTATCACAAAACTTTCTCCTACTTTTGCGAACGCTTCGAAATCAAATGTCAGGTGCAGCTTGAGCCGAAACCAGGAATCCCGCCCACCACCAGTCACTTGCTCTCAGTCGTTGAGCAAATGAAAAAGCGAAAAATTCGCCTGGTTCTGATTGAAAATCTGTACGAAGACTCTGTCGGAGACAAAATCAAAACTGAAATTCCCACGGCGCTCGTCAAACGAGTCCCCGTCATGGTTGAGGGAGAAACCAGCATTCATTCAAACGAAGACTTGATCGCACATCTCGTCAAAGCGATACAGGAAGCGAAACCCTAATGGAGATCCTAGAATTTTTAGCAGCCCCTTTTGCAATGGCATTCTTATTGATAGGCATCCATGCCTATCTAGGATTGCACGTTTTAAAACGAGAGGTGATCTTCGTTGATATCAGCCTCTCTCAAGTTGCAGCTTTAGGCGGTGCCGTCAGTCTATTTTTTGTGACAGATCAAGAGAGTTCTGTCTTGGCACTGTCTTTTTCGCTATCTTTATGTCTGATCGTCGCTTTTGCTTTGGCTCTCTTAAGACATTTTGAGAAATCGATTTCTCAAGAAGCTTTAATCGGCATGACCTATGCTCTAGCAAGTGGAGCTTTAGTATTGGTGGCCGATAAACTTCCGCACGGCGCTGAGCATCTTAAAGAGGCTCTTGTTGGGAACATTTTGTTTGTGACTTGGCCTCATGTTTTTCAGACGTTTCTGATTTACCTAGGAGTTGGAATTCTTCACTGGATTTTTAGAAAGAATTTCTGGAGAGCTTCAAAAGGTGAAGCTGGTACTTTCTGGTGGGACTTTCTATTTTACTTTTTGTTTGGGATTGTGATCACTTTCTCGACTCGCCATGCGGGCGTCCTTGTTGTGTTTTCAATACTGGTTGCACCCGCAGCACTGGCGACCAGGTATTATTTGAAGACCTCTCACCAGTTATTACTTGCTTGGATCGTCGGATTCACTGGTCTGGTGATTTCGTTCTTATTGAGCTACAACTTAGATCTGCCGGCTGGACCGACAATTGTCTGCACATTGACGACTTTATTCTTTCTCGCCCTTTTAATCAGAGGTAAGGCTTTTGAGTCTCTAGATCCGCGCTCCTGATGGCTTTATATAGACCAAGGGCCTGCTCTTAATAACTTAGGTCATTTTTTCTGCTATGGAGGGCTCGATATCATCTAGCTATTCAGTCACAACAGTCGTATTTGAATTAATCTCTGGACAGCTCGCAATAGTACACCCTAAAGAATTTTTCCCCGAACTCTTGACTCTATAGTTAGGTCACACACAGACAAATCTCGAATTGAAACGCCGGTTCACGCCAGGATCAGGAGGGCGATTGAGTCCGCTCCATATGTCCGTCATCCCGCACGACAGTAGCAACTCGGAGGCGGTAATTGGAAAACATGCCGCCACGCCCAGCGGCCATAGCCCGTTGATGATCGAGTTGATATCGCAAGGTTGAAATCGATTCTTCGCCTTTCCAAAACTGGAAGGACATCATCTTACCCTCTTCGTAAAGACTCTCGAATCTTTCGACTGAAATAAATCCTGGGATCTTTTCAACTTCTGCGCGCTGTTCAGCGGCCCAATTTAAGTAGGATTCCCTTTGTCCCGGCGAGGGCCAAACTTCAAAAATGACTGCGATCATAACTTCGCCCTCACGTTACTCTTCAGATCAATCAATGCCTGAAACCGCGCGTGGACCGGCATTGAACACTTCAGCTTAAGATTTAATTGATATCAAAACGGTCTAAGTTCATGATCTTCGTCCAAGCATCTGCGAAATCTTGAGCGAACTTTTCTTTCGCATCCGAGCTCGCATAGACTTCCGAGAGTGCACGAAGAATTGAATTAGAACCAAACACGAGGTCAGCGCGCGTTGCGGTCCATTTGACGGAACCGGTTTTGCGATCGCGCCCTTCGTAGACATCTTTCGCGCTTGTCGCTGCTTTCCACTCGGTACTCATGTCGAGAAGATTTACAAAAAAATCGTTACTTAAAGTTTCCCTCTTCGCTGTGAATACGCCGTGTTTACTTCCGCCCGTGTTTACCCCGAGCACTCTTAATCCCCCAACGAGAACGGTCATTTCGGGTGTAGTCAGGGTCAGAAGTTGCGCTTTATCTAATAATAATTCTTCTGCCGGAACGGCGTATTTTGCTTTTACGAAGTTTCGGAATCCATCGGCATAAGGTTCAATAACTTCGAAAGAATGTGTGTCGGTCTGATTTTGGCTTGCATCGGTACGACCTGGCGTAAACGGAAGTTTCTCAGAAACGCCTGCGTTCTTTGCAGCCTGTTGGATAGCGGCGTTCCCGCTCAAAACGATGAGATCTGCGAGCGAAACTTTTTTCCCATTTTGAGCGGTTTGGTTAAAGTCGCGTTGAATGTTTTCAAGCGCCTTTAGCACTTTCGACAACCGCAGAGGCTCGTTGGCCGTCCAATCCTTCCGCGGAGCAAGTCTAATGCGTGCGCCATTGGCGCCACCTCGCTTGTCTGAACCGCGAAATGTTGAAGCTGAAGCCCATGCGGTCGCTACAAGTTCCGAAACCGAAAGACCGCTTGCGAGAATCTTCGACTTCAATGCTGTCGCGTCCATATCATCTATCAATTTGTGATTGACCGCTGGAATCGGATCTTGCCAAATCAATTCTTCCTTCGGAACTTCGGGGCCTAAGTAGCGTGTGCGAGGACCCATGTCACGGTGAGTGAGCTTGAACCAAGCGCGGGCGAAGGCATCTGCAAACTTCGCTGGATTTGCTAGAAAGCCACGCGAGATTTTTTCGTAGGCGGGGTCGATGCGCAATGCTAAATTAGTCG
>JAYTZS010000332.1:0-3276 GCA_043741885.1 Bdellovibrio sp.
TGAATTTTAGTTTCTTTAGCAATGCTTTCAGCAACGGCCACTGGAAATTGCGGATGCGTGTTCATTCCAGTGCCAACCGCTGTTCCGCCGATTGCTAGCTCATGCAAGTGATTCAACGTGTTGCGAATTCTCTGCCAAGAATGGCGCATTTGAGTAACATATCCAGAAAACTCTTGCCCCAAAGTCAGCGGGGTCGCATCCATCAAATGAGTCCGGCCAATCTTGACGATGTCTTTGAATTCAGTTTGCTTGAGCAGCAAAGCTTTGTGCAACTTCTCCATCATCGGTAGCAGACGGTGATGGATCTGATCTGCCGCCGCAATGTGCATTGCCGTTGGGAAAGTGTCATTGGAGCTTTGCCCCTTGTTGACGTCATCATTCGGATGGATTTCCTTGTTCGGAAGTTTCAATCCCATCATGGTCATGGCCCGATTGGCGATCACTTCATTCGCATTCATATTGCTTTGGGTGCCAGAGCCGGTTTGCCAGACGACCAAGGGAAAATGATCATCCAGTTTACCGGCAATCACTTCATCGGCCGCTTTGACAATCCATTCGGTTTTGGTTGCATCCAGAAGTCCCAAAGAGTGATTCGTCTGAGCCGCACATTTTTTCAGAATCCCCATGGCTTTGATCATTTCTCGCGGAAAACGATCTCCACCAATTTTGAAATTGCCCAAAGATCTCTGCGTCTGCGCTCCCCAGTAGCGATCGCTCGGAACCTGCACTTCGCCCATGCTGTCTTGTTCAATTCGGACATCCACTTTCGCTTCCGAATTTTGTGATTCTGCGCCTACTTTCGAGTTCTTTTTAAGATCCATCATTTGCTCCATTTCAATTCGAACTTAGGTTTATTTTCTTGGCTGTTTGTTTGTTTTTTTTCTTATTTTTTATTTCTTATTTTTGATATTTTTACCGGCTATCTAGGTACGGTGAACATCTCGAATCGATGCTTGATCGGTCGGAAAAATCACCAGTTCCTGAATGTTTACATGCGCTGGTCGCGACAATGTCCAAGAAATTGTCTCGGCAATGTCTTCTGCAGTCAGAGGCTTCATGCCGGCGTAGATCGCGTCCGCTTTCGCTTGGGAGCCCGTGCGAACCAAACTAAAATCTGTGTTAGCCATTCCCGGCTCGATATTTGTGACTCGAATATTTTGTCCAGCTAGATCCATACGGAGCCCCTCAGAAATCGCTCGCACAGCAAATTTAGTGGCCGAGTAAACTCCGCCGCCTGGGTATGTCCATCGACCTGCGACGGATCCAAGATTAACGATATGGCCCTGTTTCTTGGCCACAAAAAATGGTAAAATCGCTCGAGTGAAATAAAGTAAACCTTTAATATTGGTGTCGATCATCGCATCCCAGTCCGCTGCCTGAGCTTCGTGCATTTTGTCCATGCCCCTGGCCAGACCTGCATTGTTCACTAGGACATCTAATTTGCTCAAAACACCATGGTGAGTCTGAACAAAAATTTCGATTTGTTTCAAATCGGTCACATCCACCTGAGCGATTTCGACTTGCACTGGTTTTGCGCCAGTTTGTGGCGGTCGAGTGGATTCAAAAGAAGCTTGGATTTGGCTTTTGAGTTTTTCGAGCCGGTCTTTTCGCCGCGCCACAAGAATTAGATTGTAACCTTTTCTTGCTAGCTCCTTCGCAGTGGCTTCGCCAAATCCAGCAGAAGCTCCTGTGATCAATGCCCATGCACTCATATGCAACTCCTCTCCGAATTTCGATGACCAACGGCATTTTCATTTCTAAATTAGCAAAACACAACCTCCAACGCAGAAGGGAACCTTGCTGTGTCAGTAAAATATTGGCTGATGAAGTCAGAGCCCATCACTTATTCGATTGATCATTTGAAAAAGGACAAGGCAACTTGGTGGGGCGGAGTCCGCAATTATCAAGCGCGTAATTTTATGATGAAGGACATGCAAGCCGGAGATTGGGTTTTATTTTACCATTCCAACTGTGAGCGTCCTGGGATCGCTGGCCTGGCCAAAGTTTTGAAAGCAGCCGAACCGGATGAGACTCAATTTGATCCTCAGAGTGATTATTATGATGGGAAAGCAGCTGCGGAAAGACCGATTTGGTTCTGCGTTCAGATTGGCTTTGTTAAGAAATGGAATAGTTTGCTCAGTCTCTCCCAGCTCAAAGAAAAAACCGAATTGGATGGCATGATGCTGCTCAAAAAAGGTCAGCGCTTGTCAGTCCAGCCGGTTAGCGAAAAAGAATTTTTCATAGTCAAATCCATAGTCAAATCCATAGTCAAAACCTCGGTTGAATAAATGAAAAAACAGCTCAGCCAAAAAAAATTTGAGCTGCATCTGGCACCGATGGAAGGTGTTGTCGACTTCGTTCTTCGCGATGTTTTGACTTCCTTGGGTTCGGTTGATCATTGTGTGACGGAATTTATTCGCGTCACTGACAAGCTTCACTCGGCACCGGTCATTCATCGTTATTCTCCAGAATTGGCAATGGGCTGTCGGACGCGAAGCGGGACCCCCCTTTTTCTGCAATTTCTTGGAGGTCAAGCGGGGCCCATGGCTGAGAATTCGGCCCATGCGGCTGAACTTGGGGCGTTGGGAATTGATCTGAACTTTGGTTGCCCTGCCAAAACAGTGAATCGGCACGACGGCGGAGCTAGCTTGCTGAAAACTCCTGAAAGAATTTTTCAGATTGTCTCGGCAGTAAGAAGAGCCGTGCCGAAACACCTTCCTGTGACAGCCAAAATGCGGTTGGGCTTTGACGATCCAGAAGCTTGCATCGCCAACGCCCAAGCAGTTCAAGCAGCAGGTGCCCACTGGCTCACAGTTCACTGCCGAACCAAAACCGATGGTTACCGTCCACCTGCCTACTGGGAGTGGATTCCAAAAATGAAGGAACGAGTTCAGATTCCGATTGTGGCCAATGGAGAGATCTGGAATGTCGAAGATTTTTGGAAGTGTGTGGCAGTGACCGATTGCGAAAAGATCATGATTGGTCGCGGGGCCGTGGCCAAGCCGTTTCTTTTTTGTGACATTCGAAAATCAATTGAGCTGCAAAGCAAAGAATTGAGTTCTTTGCTTTCTTTGCATCAGTCTTCGCATCAGTCTTCGCCTCAGTCCTGGCCCCAAACCAGGCGGCTAATTCCGCAATTTTTTCAGGCGAGTTCAGAATGGAAATCGCCGTTTTTTGCCCAAGCTCGAACAAAACAATGGCTCAAAGCTTTGGCTTTGCAAAATCAAGAAGCGATTCCTCTTTTTGACGAGTTGAAGCTGTTTAAAAATCCTGAGC
>JAYTZS010000333.1:0-3272 GCA_043741885.1 Bdellovibrio sp.
GCTTGGGAACCTTGGCCGACTTGGCAGCGCAGTCGCCTGAGACACATTATAGGAAAGCACTTAGCGCCGGTTTGCCTCAAAGCTCTCAAGCTTCGGTGCGTGAGCGTTTAATTCTACTATCGCACAACCCAGGTAAAGAATTGCGAAAGCAATTGGAATTTTTAGGGAAAGAGCCAAAGATACTCAATGAAATTGTTTTGCTCATCTACGCTCAGCAAAAAAATCTCTATGGTCTCGAGAAAATTGTCTCCGCAAAAGCTTTTCAGAATCTTTCTGCAGTTCAGTTCATTCGCAACCAGGCTTTGTTGGCTCGCACAGAGAGATTTTCTAAAAAGATTGCCGCACACACCATCAACGGAAAGACCGACCGCGCGACTGCGAAGACATTACAGGAACGGTTGAAACTTCTTAAGCAAGCAGACCAAGATTTAGCAGAGGCCAATCGGGCTCGTGATTTTATTTCGCAAATCGTCGCGCTCAACACTTTGAAAACTGAGAACGAGCGTTTGGCACAAAATCTTCTCTCTTTGCCGCTGCCTCAAGGGCTCACTGCTGCCGAACAGCCTAAGTACCAAAGTCTGATGAAGCACCAAGTTCGACCCTATCAGTTAAAATCTCAGGCGGCGGCTTCGCAGCTGTTTAATTTGTGGTCACGAGAGAGCTTTTTTACGCAAATCAATCGAGAGTTCGACAAGAGTCGAAGTGAGATCCAAAACTTGCTTCGTTATCAGTTCCAAGTGCTTGCAGAGCTCACCCCAAATGCTGGCCTGAAGGCGCAGTTCACTCAGCGGCTTCAAGAGGATGCTCCAACTCAACACGAGCTTGCAGTGGCCCGTGAAGAGGTGAAAGCGAATCCTGAAAGCTACAAGCAAATTGAAAAATTGAAAAATCTAGAGACAAAAATTGGCCATCCTTTGATGTCCTCTTATCTCCAAGGACGTTTGGCTCAAATACAGAAGGAGAAGGTGCTATGAAAATTCCACTGAATCGGTTTTTTGGAGTGGTCTCGATCTTGCTCTTAGCTTTGCTTATGAATTTGACATCTAACCAAAACTTATTCGCTTCAGCCAGAACTGAGACCAATCTGAAGGAAGCAAACAGCAAAGCTCAGAGCAAAGCGAAGAGTCAGCTAGGAACTTCTTTCCACTTTGATGGCAGCAACTTGAGCGGAAAGTATCAGAATTCTCCTGGAACGACGGCGATGATTGAAGATGACAAATTTATTGATGATCTCTTGGGCGCGCGAAAGAACTTTGTCGATCGAATGAACAAAGACCGAGTCCGAAACTGAAGGATGCAATTATGAATGCCACAGCGAAGCGAATGACATTTGAAAAAAGATTGATCCTGGAAAATACTCTAGGACAGAAGGTGCGATCTTTTCAAACAGACGCGTCTGATTTGATCATAGTCTTTCGAATGGATTCAAGACGTGTTGAATTGGTTTCAGATCTCAGCCAGCTCGAATCAGAAGAAATTGAGTTTCGAATTTTAAAAAACCTAACTGTAAAATCACTTGAAAAAGTTGCATGTTCTATCGCAGGAGTAGGAACTCTTCGCTTGGCCGAAGCAAATGAAAAATTGGACCAGGTGGGATTTGAGCTGGCTCCTGACCAAGACCACACAGATTTGATCTTGGCTTTCCAACGCAGTTCGGTTGGCCATGTTGTGGCGGTGGCAGCATTGATTGGGCTGTCATTCTTGCTGTCTTATCTCGCTGTAAAAAATCCAGAACCAAATTTGGTAACTATCACTTTGCCGCCACCGGTGGAAAAAACAACTCCACAAGTTCATGTCAAAGCGGCGTTGAAAAAGATCCAGCCAATCGTTCAAAAGAAGATAAAAGTGGCAAATAAGACTGTCACTCCGAAGCATCCAATTGTGAAAAATCAACCCAAGCAGAACCCAATCAAATCTCCAGTGGCCGTCGTTCAACCGGTTCGAAATTTAGAACGAGTCGGCGCACTCGCAGCTCTTGGCGGCCTCAAAAACGGCGCTAAGAATGCTGAGGGCTTAGATATGAACTCGATGAAAAACATTCGCTCAGCCGGCGTGGGCATTGGCGGCGGTGGAATCGGCGACGCCGGCACCGGCGGAGCTCGCGGAATGCTTCCAGGTCAAGGTCTGATCGCTGGAAGCCGTGGAAATGGCGGCAAAGCTCAAAGCGCTGGTGGATACGGAACCAAAGGTTTAGGCGGCGGAAAAGCTGGTTACGGAAAGATTTCCTTGGTTGGTGGAACCTCTGGGGTTGTCCTGTCTTCCGATGATGAAGCGTCGGTTGAAGGCGGTCTCGACATGGATCAAATTCAAGCTGTGATCAACCGAAATAAAGGACAGATTGTTTACTGTTACGAGCAAGGTGTGCAAAGACAACCAGATTTGCGTGGTCGGGTGTCGGTCCAGTTTGTCATTGGGCCTTCTGGTCGGATCACCACAGCTCAAGTGGCACACACCTCTTTGAGATCTTCTGAAGTTGAATCATGTATGGTTGCCAAAATGAGAACTTGGCAGTTCCCGCATCCCGTGGGCAACGTGAGTGTTGATGTTCTTTACCCATTTAATTTGCAACGGCTGACAAGCCGATAATAAAGGATTTTTTATGAAGAACCTCCAAACTGTTTTGATTCTGAGCACAGCTGCCGCAATGGTCAGTGCCTGTGGTGCCTACAACAAAGAGCCGGTTTCAAATATTGAAGTCTTTCGAGCTGATGCTCAGCAGAAAGCTGAAAAAGGGCCAGCGAAAGCACCATCAACGATTGTTGACCGGATTGTCGTCAAAGAAGTTCCAGTAAAAGTGATCGAAAAAGTGCCTGTGATTAAGGAAGTTCCAGTAAAAGTGACCGAAAAAGTGCCTGTGATCCAGCAAGTTCCAGTAGAAGTCATAAAAGAAGTTCAAGTGATCAAGGAAGTCCCGGTCGTCAAAGAACAAGCCGTCATCGATGACAAATTCATTGTCATTAAAGCAGATTCTGGCGTCGAAGTGATGGAAGGTCAGGCGGCGCAGCTGGAAGTGATTGGCCGGTCTGAAATTCCGGGAATGAAAATTCAGTTGAAAGCCACGGGCCTTCCGGACGGAGCAAAGTTTGAAAAGGCGGCGACGACCCAAGAGCCGGATCGCTATGTTTTGAGCTGGACTCCGCCATTGGAAACAGTGCCGCTGAATAAGAACGTCAAGACAATCCAAGTAAATGTCGCGGCCAGTGTGAGCGAAGCTCCAGCCGGCGCGAATCAAAAAATCATGCTGACTCTGAGCAAACAAGCTAGCGTGACAA
>JAYTZS010000334.1:0-3271 GCA_043741885.1 Bdellovibrio sp.
GAAATCCCCGAAGCTTGCAAAATTTTTAGTCCCTGCCCAGCAACCAAAGGATTGGGATCAATCAATCCATAGATAACTTCACTGATTGCCAATAGCGAAAGGGCTTGCGCGCAGGATCCGGTCCGACCTTGATGAGCACAAGGTTCTAGGGTGACAAAAACTTTTGCTCCCTTTATTCCCTTTGAACTTTTTAAATTCTCGAGCTGCTCTGCTGAAAATTTCGAGAGAGCATGGATTTCGGCGTGAGGTCCCCCCACCTTGGCATGATAACCTTTGGCTAGAAATTTATTTTCCGAATCCAGAATTACACAACCAACTAAAGGATTCGGACTGACCGATCCAATTCCTCGATAGGCTTCTTGAATGGCCAAACGCATGGCTCTTTCTTCACTAAGAAGCTCACCTACATCAGGTTCTTCAAGAAGAAGGCCTTTTTGAATTAGTTGTGGATGCAGGTCCTGAGGAAAAAAAACAAAAGGGATCAGAGATAGCCTCTTTCTCTCTGGTCTTGCTCGATTGCATCGAACAGAGCTTGGAAATTTCCATTCCCGAAGCCTTCATGGCCTTTTCGCTCAATCACTTCAAAGAAGATTGGTCCGATAATGTTTTTAGAAAAAATCTGCAGCAAATAGCCTTCATGATCGCCGTCGACCAGGATGGCATTTTTCTGCAACAAGTCTACTTCTTCGGAAACTCCAGGCAAACGATCTTTTAACATTTTGTAATAAGCTGCCGGCGGAGGGGATAAAAAATCCACTTGAGTCTTTTTCAGATTCTCTACGCATTGAATGATGTTTTCAGTTAACAAAGCCACGTGCTGAATTCCAGAGCCCTTGTAATCGTCTAAGTACTCTTGAATTTGCGATTTGCCGCCTGCTGGCTCATTGATTGGAACAGCAAACAACCCGCAAGGAGAGCGCATGACTTTCGAAATCAATCCCGTCTCTTTGCCTTTGATATCGAAATACATCGTCTCTCGGAAGTTAAAGATCTTGGTGTAGAAATCGCACCATTTTTGCATTTCACCACGTGGCACGTTATTAGTGAAGTGATCTACGATGCTAAACCCGACGCCGACAGGAGCTTTGTGCTCGGGCTTGACTTGAAAGATGTCGTTGTAAAGTTTAGACGAATTTGCAGCATCCATGAAATAGATGAGCGAGTCACCAATTCCATATATTGCCGGAAAAGGGCAGGCACCTTTGTGCAAGTCAGAGCCAATGAAGGGTCTCCCACCACGGGAGATGGCCATTTTGAAAGATTGGTCGGCATTGTTGCAATGAAATCCAGTTGAGCAAATCGAAGGGCCATGGCTTTTAACGAAATCAAGCGCGAAGGTTCCGGGTTCGGTGTTTAGGATAAAATTGATTTCTCCTTGGCGAAAAAGCTGGATTTGCTTTCCTGGGATCTGCCCAACTTTACTAAATCCCCATTTGAGAAATAACTTTTCAAAATGGGCCGCTTCGGGTCCTGTGTATTCAACAAAATCCACACCGTTCAAGCCCATAGGATTTGAAACGGATTCGGTCACTTGTGCCATTAAGGCCTCCAATATTTGCCTCATTTTCTACCAGCAAAGGCGACAATTTTCGAATGAAATTCAAATTATTTTTGCTGGCGAGTGAGGCTTTGCAGACTGCCGTAAAACGAAGTGACATGAGGATCGGTAATGATGGATCGTGGACTCCACCCTAAAAGCTTCAATCCATCACCAGTGCGCAAGCGACTCAGAGCTACATAAGCGTGACCCGGCTCCCAGAGACGTGACATATCCACCCACAACTCATCTAGCGTAGAGCCCTGAGATTTATGAATTGTTGTGGCATATCCCAAAGTCAACGGAAAATTGATCACAGAGGCCACCGTTCGACCTTCAGCATTTTGAATTGAGAATTGATTTTTTTCCACGGTCACATGGCGAAAAGTATCTTTCTCTACAGTGATTTTGTCGGCTGTGATTTCAACAACTGTGCCTTTGGTGCCGTTCACCCACCTTTTCTGCGGATCATTTTGCAGAAAAAGCACTCGACATCCGACTTTGATAATCAGCTCACCCGGCACTGGCGAGTTTTTCTTCAAAGCTTCGACCAACCTTTCTTCTCCCAAGTAAATCGACGGAATCCGAATTTCTTCTGTTGGAATTTGTGAAAGCTTTTTGTGGTTGAACATCTCTGATTGATCTCGCCTTGGAAACAGCCGAGTTCCTTCGTCATCTTCGTCATGCTCTCGAACTTTCATGTCCAAGTACTCTTTGACAAATCCACTGGCATTTCCTTTTCGAACTTCGTCCAGCACCTGGAGAAAATTTTGATCATAAGTTCTTTGGTTTTCGAGAAGCTCGACGCTTTGAAATCCGCTTTGCTCCCAGATGTGGCTCATAAAGGACCATTCGCGCTTTTGCCCACTTCGAGTCACTGGTGGCAACTGGGCAAAGTCGCCAACCACGATGACTCGCATACCTCCCCAAGGGAGCGAAGATTGCCGTGCATGCCGCGCGAGACTTTCGGCGACTTCCAGAGCTGATGACGGAATCATCGAGATTTCGTCGATAATAACTCCTTCAACTTGTGACAGTCGATTGAGAAGTTTCATGTCTTCTTGACCGCGCTTCAAAGTCTCTCGCGGCCCGCCCTCCATGATTCCAAGTCCAAAAAAGCTGTGAAAAGTGCGGCCACCCAAAAGTATGGCTGCTGCTCCGGTGCTAGCTAAAATTGGCATCGCTTTAGGATCCAGCTTTTTCATGAACTGTCGGATCAGGTAGCTTTTCCCACTCCCAGCCCCGCCAGTGACGAAAACATTTTCACCGCTTTGAAGAATTTCGTAAGCCATTTGCTGTTCGGCATCCAGAGCGGACTCCTCAAGATCTGGCTGCGATGCATTAGGTGGTGGCGGCTTCTTTTTTGTCATAAGTGGAGTATGAATTTACCCTATCTTGTGAGTTTTCCAAACACCTGCTTGATGGTGCGGCGTGGCCACCTTTTATGGCTCATCCTCCACTCTTTTCCTGAAAATCGTGATAATTATAAACTCTTACGCGAAGGAGCGCATTATGATCGAAACCAATTCACCCCAAGACAGAAAGTTCACCGGTGAGACTTTGAATCCTCAATTTACCCAATTTGATTCCAGCGAAGAAAACCTGCATTACCACGGTGTCATGGATATCTAACCTCAGGAACTTTCTCAGAAAAAAGAAACAGTGGCCTTGATCGATGTTCGTCAACTTGAAGAGTTTCAGGGCGACCTTGGACACATTCCGGGATCCAAATTG
>JAYTZS010000335.1:0-3265 GCA_043741885.1 Bdellovibrio sp.
TTGTTTCAAATGTCACGCCGATTTGGCGTGGTGATTCAGCCGCAGCTGGTTATGTTGCAAAAAACTTTATTGAATATTGAAGGCCTTGGCCGCGATTTAAGTCGACCGGTGCTGGCGGCATTGGATTGATGAAAATTGTCTGTGCTACACACTCTGGATGACGCAAACCCATTCCCCAGACCAGGGCAGCTCCGTAGCTGGTACCAGCGAAATTCAATTTTTGTCCCGGAAAATTTTCTTGCACGAATCGAGCAAACTGCTCCACTTGTTCTGAAAATTTGAGCGGTTCTTTGCCCATGAACAGATGAGATAAATTAGGAATGATCAGCCGATAGTTGTCTTTTAAATTTTCGACCACCGGGTCCCAATGCAAAACACTTCCGGCATAGCCATGCAGCAAAATCAAGGGAGGCCCCGAGCCCACTTCACGGAAAGCAATTTTGACGTCAGATTTCATACTTCTTTATCGGAATATCTCGAATTGAGCTCAAGCTTCAGCTGAGGGAAGCGATTCGGACAAGGGCAAATACTTTTTTAAGGTTTCAATCAGCTCTCTTCGATCAATCGGCTTGGTCAAGTGACCGTTGCAACCAGTCCGTAGGGCCAGTTCTTTTTCTTCTTTCAAAGCATGAGCGGTCAAGGCAATGATCGGTCGATCATATCCGCCCTGGCGCAGTCGTGAGGTGGCTTCGTAACCATCGACCAAAGGCATTTGAATGTCCATCAAGACCACAGAGAAGTCGCTGGCGAGAGCTTTCTCCATTCCTTCTTTGCCGTTGTTGGCAATTTCAATTTGCGCCCCTGATTTTTTTAGGAAATGACTGATCAAAATTTGGTTGTCTTCCGCATCTTCGACCAATAAAATTCTCAGTCCTTCCAGCTCACTGGCCGAATTTCGAAATGGAATCACTGGCGCATGAGTACTAAAAGCCGTGAGGTCTTGCACCCAATTGGTATCGTTGACGGGTTCAGCCTCGACTTCGACTGAGAAAATACTCCCCAGTCCGATTTCACTGTATTCTAAAATTACATCCCCGCCCAAAGCTCTTGCCAATTGCCGGGCCAATGCTAAACCCAAGCCTGTTCCACCATACACTCGAGTGGTTGAGGAATCCGCCTGAAGGAAAGGAGTAAAAAGCTTTTCTGCCATTTCTGGATTGAGGCCAATTCCAGAATCATGGACGCGGAATCTCAAAAAAGACCGTCCACTGGTTTTCATCGAATATGAGGCTGTCATCGTGACATGTCCCTGAGGAGTGAACTTAATGGCGTTGCCAATGACATTCATTAAAATTTGCCGCAGCCGAGTCGAATCTGTCATCACTCGGTCGGGAAGTTTATCGCGAACTTTGAAATTCAACTGAACGCCCTTGCTAGCTGCACTAGAATTCAAGAGGGATCGCAAACCGGCTAGAAGATCAATTAGATCGGTGTCAACTTTTTCCATTTCTAAATGTCCTGCTTCCACTTTTGAAATATCTAAAATTTCATCGATGATTTTTAGCAACTGGTGACTGTTTCGGCGAACGATTGAGAGATTGCTCATTCGATCCGAGTTGTCCATCTGGGGATCTAAAGTTAATTCTGTAAAGCCAATGATGGCGCTGAGTGGAGTCCGAATTTCGTGGCTCATGTTTGCCAAAAACTGAGTCTTGGCCTGACTGGCAGCCTCGGCATTTTTCTGCGCTTCCATCAGACGTTTTTCGACCAGCTTTCGGTCATGGATGTCCGTGCAGGTGCCAAGCCATGCAATGACTTTTTGCTCTGAGTTGCATTCGGCAACAGCTCGAATCAAGTGCCAACGAAATTGGCCATCGTAGCGTTGAATTCGGCACTCGACTTCAAAACCTCGGCCGCTCTGAATCGACTGCACCCAGACTGCCAATAAAGTTTTGAGATCATAAGAATTAAACGAGTTCTGCCAGCCCATTCCCAAACTGTCGTCCAAGCTGAGGCCGGTGTAATCGCACCAGAGAGCATTGTAATACTCAAGAGTCCCGTCCGGTCCTGCTCTCCACACCATGTGCGGAATTGCATCGGCTAAATTTCGATAGCGTCGAAGATTTTCAATTTCAATCGACTGAAGATTGGACCTGTGTTCGAGCCCCTCTTTGGTTCGCAGTTCAGCTTCCTGATGACGCACTTTGCGCCTTTGCAAATGCAAATCCGCAAACACCGAAACTTTGGAGGTCAAAATGAACGGATCAAAAGGCTTGAAGATATAATCAACCGCGCCCGCTTCATAGCCTTGATAGACATATCGATCGTCTTTGTTAATTGCCGTAACGAAGATGATGGGAATTTTAGAATAATCTGGTTTCTTACGAATCAGTTCTGCGGTTTGAAACCCGTCCAGATGGGGCATCTGCACATCCATCAAGATCACTGCAAAATCATACTGGGACAGGAGGCTAAACGCCTCCAATCCTGACTGAGCTTGGACCAACCGATAATTTTCAAACTCGCAAAGCAAAGCTTCCAAAGCCAGCAAGCCATCGGGTCGGTCATCAACAATCAATATATCAATGCGGTTGTCCATTTGCCCCGTCTGTTGGCTGATCCATCAACCATCCATAAATCGTTGCTAACAGAGTCTGCTCATCCACTGGCTTCGTGACGTAATCAGAAGCTCCTGCAGCTAAACATTTTTCTCGGTCACCTTTCATGGCTTTGGCGGTTAACGAAACAATCGGTAAATTTTTGTACTTCGGATTCTGCCTGATTTTCTTGGTCGCTTCCAGTCCATCCATCTCTGGCATCATGGTGTCCATCAAAATCATTTCAATTCCGTCGTTGGCTTCCAAAATCTCAATGGCGTGCCGGCCGTTTTCAGCATGCAGAACTTCCATTCCATGAGACCTCAGAACACTTCCAAGTGCGAAGATATTTCGCACGTCATCGTCAACGATCAACAGTTTACGATTGTTGAAATCGACATATTCTGGGAGTCGAGGTCGCTCAGAAGTGATTTCGCGCTGAGTGATCGAGACACTTGCGTCCGGACCTGAATACTCTTGAGGCAAACACAGTCTAAAGATGCTTCCTTTGCCTGGCTCACTTTCCACTTCGATGATTCCACCTAAAAGACGCGCAATCTCTCGACTGATGGTCAGGCCGAGACCCGTTCCACCGTATTTTCGCGAGGTGGTTCCGTCAGCTTGTTGGAAGGCTTCGAAGATCAGCTTCTGTTTCTCAGATGGAATTCCGATTCCAGTGTCGGTAACTGAGAAGATGATCATGTCAGCTTTGCGGCCAACATTTCCAA
>JAYTZS010000336.1:0-3248 GCA_043741885.1 Bdellovibrio sp.
CTTCCCGGCTTTTGGGAAATTGAAAGAGTTGCGAAGCAACTGGAAAACTGGTGCTCCGAGCACTCTCTTTTATTGCTCAAACTTCATGGTAGCCTGAGCTTGGAAGAGCAGCAGAAGGTTCTTTCTCCAACTGATAAGACTAAAGTCATCTTGAGCACGAATTTGGCTGAAAGTTCTCTGACCATCGACGGTGTCCGAATTGTCATCGACAGCGGGCTGCAACGCCGCTCCTCACTCAATGCAAAAACTGGTTTTCCGCAATTGGATCTAGCAAGGATTTCAAAGTCTTCGGCTACCCAACGGGCCGGCCGGGCGGCTCGCCAAGGGCCAGGAAAGTGCATCAAACTCTGGAGTTCGCTGGATGAGCTTTCTATGCCCCAAGAGGAAACAGCCGAGATTTTACGGACAGATTTATCGGAAGCTCTTCTCTTTCTCAGCTCTCAGTCTGTGCGTGATTTCTCGCAATTTTCTTGGTTTGAACAGCCCAGCCGAGAAGCTCTAGGGAATGCTGAAAAACATTTGAAAATATTAGGGGCTTTTTCCGAAGACAATTCTCTGACCCACCTTGGAAAAACGATTTTAAAATTTCCTCTGCCGCCGCGGTTAGGAAAACTTTTGCTCTTGGCGGATCAAGCTGGAATTCGCCAAACCGGTGCGGAGCTGGTTTCTTTGTTGCTCGAAAAGGATCTACTTCAAAGAAAAACTCGGGAAACTTTACTTGAGTGTGATTTGCTTTTGCGTCTCGATGTCTACCATGAGGGGCGGTATCCCTTAGTTGACAAACTGGCTCAACAACTTGTCCGATTGTTTCCATCGTCTCCGCAAAAAACCATGAACAAATCTTATGATGCAGATTTAATTCGAAAAATACTGCTGCAAACTTTTTCAGATCAGGTTTGTAGACGTAGAAAACCTAGTGATCCTAAAGCTGTGATGATTGGTGGGCGCGGAGTGAGCTTGGATCCCCACTCCCAAGTCCGAGAGTCCGAGTTCTTTGTGGCCTTGCAATTGATCGATGGCTTGAGCAGTGCAGACACCCAAGTTCGTTTGGCTTGCGGATTCGATCGATCTTGGCTCAATCAAATCATTGGCGCTCGGACAGAAAACAAGTCTTGGGTCGAGTTCGACAACGATAGCCACAGTCAAAGGTTCGTTCAGAAAGAGGCAATGAGTTTGATTTTGCCATCAGTGGGCTCTTTGCCGCTGTCAGAAATTCGCAGCAAGCCCGCCCGCCCAGAAGACATTCAAGAAAAGCTGGGAGAAATTGCTTACCAGAAGCGCAGTCAGGTGATTGGGCAAAATGAAAAGTTGAAAAGTTGGTGGACTCGTTTTGAGATCTGGCAAAGCCGCCGTGAAGTCATTTATTTGTCAGATGAAATTCTCAAAGAGATTTTTGCTGAAATCAGCTTTGGTGAAAATTCTTTGGTTGCTTTAAATGATAAAGACTTGGTCCCTTTCTTTGAGTCGAAATTGGATGCTTCGAGTGTTCAGAACTTTCATTCCGAGTGTCCTGAGTTTATGCTAGTTCCCAGTGGATCCCGAATCCGTGTGGATTACACCGGAGCCAATCCCTCGTTGCAAGTGCGTCTGCAGGAAGTATTTAGCTGGTCAGAAACTCCGAAAATTGCTTCAGGCCAAGTTCCGTTGACGTTGGTTTTGCTGGCTCCAAACTATCGGCCAGTTCAGGTTACTCAGGATCTCAAAAGTTTTTGGAAAAACGCTTACCCCGAAGTCCGCAAAGAATTGAGAGCGCGTTATCCGAAGCACAGTTGGCCCGAAGATCCTTCAACTGCACCGCCCCAAGCCAAGGGCCGGCCGCGGCAGGTTTAATCAAGTCGAGCCATTTCTGAAAAAAATAATTGAACGCAAAATAATTTAAATAAAAAAGAATAGAAAATCAAAAGTGATAAATCAAACTAACTGTTTCGTGATCGTATTTATCATAAAGGCCCAGCAATGTACTTTCGGGCCCCTGCAGAAAGTTAGCCTTTAGTTGCAAGCTCAGTTGGTCGGTCAACCGACGGCTGGCTGAAGCGCGAATCATAGACGAGTGCCCAACCAAATCATAAATCACTCCTGCGAAATATTGAGTGTCTTCTCCCCAAGGAATTCGAAATCCAAAGGCCCAGGCTCTCTCAAAAATAGATTTCAAAAAACTGATCTGCTCTTTTGAATCCTTAGTTTGCATTTGATACTGCAAAATCCAAGTGATCAAACCCTTGGAAGTCTCAAAACTTTTTTCTAAAGACGCTGTTTGCATCGACTGACTGTAAGGAATGCGCTCATCGGATCCTACGGGTCGAGAAACTTGTCCGCCCCAGCGAAAAACATAAGTTCCTAGTGGCACCAAAGCCGTCACTGCCAGTACTTTTTTGCGGAAATAAAGCGGCCTCAGTTTCACCGGAGATTGCACAAGTAAAATAAGCTTAGGATCCACTGCAATCACGCTGGCTTGTGTTTCAGTTAGAAGAAAAGGATCTTGGGACAAGCCTTCATAATAAAGAGCCTGCGCTTCGAAGCTTTCAGATTTTCGCTGAACACTCACTGCATAGTTGTTTTTCAGTGCGCTGTTCAATTCAACTGAGTCTAAATATTGATACTGAACATTCGGCGGAATTTGTATTTCTAAAGACTCGGACTCGATCGGCAATCGCTTTTCTCTTGGAAACCAGGGACTGTGTTCACCAGGCAATCGAGGCTTGGTTTGAGTGGGAATAAACATTAAAATATATTCCCATTGGTTGATTTCCTGAGAAACTGAAACGCCTAGAGAGGACAGTTGATGTGGATTTGAAGGATCCAGCCAACTTTTCGAGTGCACGCTGTCCACTGGGTTCAGAAAGTCGGTTCCACCCGTACTAAGAGTCTGGTAGCCCAAACGAAAGGCCATGGACCAAGTGTGATTTTCCAAATACAAGTTTTTGAGATAGATTTGATTCTTTTCATTTTGGTCTCGTCTCTCAAAATGAGTTTCTGTCTCAGTATCCGAGCGAAATCGCCAATTATTTTCAGCCTTGTAATCCACTTGCAGTTGAGACTTAAGCCCTTCATTTTGATTGGAATAATCTTCGGTTGATTGAAATCCATATTGAGTGGCAAAGGCTTCAATTTGTCCGCTGACTCGAACACGGGCGAAAGCCGACGATAAAAAGCCGAGAAAAACAAAGATCAGAAATAAACAAATGAGAGTAGGTCGCAAGCAGCACACGGAAAGAGCCTAACAGAATCAACTGGTGATTCAATCTTCC
>JAYTZS010000337.1:0-9095 GCA_043741885.1 Bdellovibrio sp.
GCCAGTGAGGCATAATCTCTGTGGTCTTCGACGGCCAGCTCACCTTTTTGTTCGTCCAATGGTTTTTTCTCGTTGAAGGCGGCATCTTCTTTTTCCATGTCTGAAGTTTTCCCGCGCTGGTTCATCGGCTGATCATACTCTTCCACAGGTTGATTTGCCGGAGGCTTGGCTCCCATTGCAAGTTTCAGAGACCGGTCTTCTCCATCAACATTGGTAATCAATTTCAATTTGGTGGTAAAAGTTTTTACTCTTTCCAAACTTGTTTCAAGCGCCTGAAGTTTGCCTTCGACAACTTGAAATTGTTTTGCCAACTGTGCGTTTTCAGATAAGAGGCGCTTATTTTCTGCAGTTTGCGCAAGCAATCCAAGATAATCGACAAAAGCCGCAGTTCCGGCTAAAATCAAAATTCCACTGAGCAGAGCGATTGATTTCAACCAGGCTGCTGGCAAAACAATTTTATGAGTCTGCCCTGCATCGTTAGTTACGATAAAAAGAGTGACCTGCTTTTGCTGAGCATCTTTTTTGCCGTTTCTGTTTTTTTGCTCATAAGGATTTTTAATCATCGCAGCTCTTTTTTTGAAAACCTATCTTATAAATCAAGTCAGGCGGAGCAAGTAGAAAAAAAGAAAGTGAGTGCTGCGAGGCTGTAACGCTCAGCATTTTAGGTTTGTACTTGCAAATGCATCACGGTCACATTGTCTTCGCCACCATTTTGCAGAGCCTTCTCAATGCAAGCATTTGTCACCTGCTCGCCGGGGTTTTCAGTGAACAACTGGGAGATCAAGCTATCATCCACCATGCCTGTGAGGCCGTCAGAGCAAAGCAAGAATTCATCGCCCAGCACGGTAGGTCTTTCGAAAATATCAACATTCACATCTCTTTCATAACCGACGCTTCGAGTGATCACATTTCGATTGGCAAAAGTTCTCACTTGCTCTTCAGTAATAATTCCTGCTCGGAGCTGCTCATTCATCAATGAATGATCTTCGGTGATTTGCCAGAGATGCGGTCTTTGAAAAAGATAAACTCGAGAGTCTCCGACATTGGCAATAAATGCGGACCCGTCCCTTACATAAATTAGGACCATCGTCGTGCCCATGCCCATAAGCTTTGTATCTCTGGCGGCACGATCGTAAATGGCGTTGCTAGCTTGTCGGTAAGCTTTTGAAATGAGATCGCGAGGCTCTAAGTTTTCCGCACGATGTTCAAGCACGAACTGCTCGACCGCCTTGACTGCCATGGCAGACGCCACTTCGCCGCCTGAATGCCCACCCATTCCATCGGCTACAATATACAATCCAAGTTCCTGATTGATCAGGAAAGAGTCTTGGTTGGATTCTCTTTTTCGGCCGGTATCTGTGCGACACCACACACTCATTTGCATCTATTTAGTGTAAAAAAAAGCACCAGAAGCGCCAAGAGAATAATCGCTAAAAATCTTGAGATCTAGACTTCTTTTTGCTCACCGAAAGCTTCAATGTAAGTGTCATTCTACCGATAAGCCTCTCACAGGGAATTGATGAAAAACCAAAAGTTTAAATTGAGTCTAAGTATTTCTGTCGTCGCGCATCTCATGCTGCTATTGATGACATGGCTCTCCCCCCAAATTTTCACTTCGTCTCAACGTGAGACAGTCGAGGTGACCTTTGAAGCTCCTCCACCCGCACCTCCGGAAAAACCAGCATCGCTTGCAAAGAAACCTGAAGTTTTGCGCCAGATCGTTGAGCAAGACGAAAAGCCAGTGAATGATGAATTGTCTGAAGATGCGAAGTTTCTCAGTGCTCACAACCAGGTCGTGAAAAAGCAAACTGTGGTGGAAAAGTTAGGCGAGTTTAAAAATCGAAAAAGCAAAGATCAAAGTCCAGGCGATGGTGGAGTTCCGAAATTGGATCTCAGTCAGCTAAAGCCTCAGTTGGACTTTGAAAAAATGGTCGATAAAAAACGAGAAGAAGAGAAACTCCTCGAAAAGACCATGGACGAGGACGCGATTCGTTTTGCACAAAACAAAAAGCCAGCTCCAACCAAAACAATGCCGGCCCCACAAGTGGGAACTGGCGGATCTGACACCAGTCAGTCCTCGGATTACCTAAAGGATGTAGACAGGGGAATGGAAACCTTGCTGTCCACCAGAGAATTTGTTTATTACTCGTTTTACGCCCGCATTCGCCGTCAACTGAACCAGCATTGGGGCGGCAAAGTTCGCGAGAAAATTTCGAAAATTCTAAAAGAAGGTCGAAGCATTGCTTCGAATGATGACAAAGTCACAAGACTGCTGATCACTTTGAACAACAAGGGGCAGCTCGTCAAAGTCCAACTGGTCGGCAATTCGGGAGTCCATGACCTCGATGATGCCGCTATTGAGGCCTTTCAAGAGGCAGCTCCGTTTCCCAACCCTCCCTCTGGGATCGTTGAGAGCGACGGTACAATTAAGATCCGCTGGGATTTCATTCTGGAGGCTTAAAAAGAACGCTGCGCATTTCTTTGCCTGTCTGATAGTTCAGTGATAATTTCCTCCTCCTGAGAGCATCACTTCAAAGAGGAAATTTATGGCAAAAAACGAGGCGAAGTCCGTCGACAGCAAATCGACTTTAATGAGCGCATCTGTTTCTGCAAATGTGGATCTGAAAACTCTTGAATCTCAACGCGAAATTCTAAATTCCATCGCCAGACGAGCGCACTATTTGGCGACTCAGATGATTTATCAAGCCAACCACCGGGATGACAAAGAAAAAGGCGATCCGAAAATTGGCGGACATGTTTCAGCCAGCGCGAGCTCATTACATATCATGGGGGCTCTGCATTTGATTGTGAAAACAGGCTTCGATCATGTGGCCAACAAGCCGCATGCATCACCAACTGATCATTCCTACAATTATCTGATGGATTTGTTTTTAAATCCAGATCTCTCGAGGCTCAGCCTTGAAGAGGCCAACACAGCGATGATGGGCCTGCGGAAATTTTCAAACAACGGTGAACCTGTCTTTCAATCTTATCATTCAGCTTATGATACTGATCATCACAACTTCTTTCCTTCAGGCACAGTCGGAATTCCACCAGTCAAAGCTGGTTACTTGGCATTGGCTTATCGCTACGCTCGTGAGCATGGTTATGAGGTTCCAGAAGCTCACTTTTGGGCTCTCTGCGGAGACTCTGAATTTCGTGAAGGTTCGATGTATGAGGCTATCCCGGATTTTGCGGAAAGAGAAATTGGCAATCTCACATGGATAGTCGATTACAACCGGCAGTCATTGGATGGGAATCGCATCACCAACAAAACAATCATGGACGGAACAGACTCGGTGCGGATTGAGCGCATGATGCGAGCCAATGGTTGGGATGTGATTCAAGTTCAGCACGGCGAAAAACGTCAAGCTTTGTTTGCACGGCCCGGTGGAGAAGCTTTCAAAATTTTCTTGGAACGAGAATTGGAAGATTTTGAATTTCAATCTCTCTTGTTAGTCAAAGACATGAAAGCTTTGAAAAAGGGAATCGCCAAAGAACATTCAAGTATGAAAAAGTTTTTGGATGGAGTGACTGATGAGGAGCTTTATGAAGCTCTCAGAGACTTAGGTGGACATGATATGCTGGTCATGGCGAAAGCCATGTTGGACAGTAAAAAAGACAAGCGAAAGCCAACAATGATAGTAGCTCACACTCTGAAAGGCTGGGGCCTTCGAATGGCAGCCGCGCCTGGGAACCACTCGGCTCTTGTCAATGAAGAGGAAATGCTCGAGCTCAAGACGACTCAGAAAATTTCTAATTCTCAATTATTTGAAAGATTTGAGACAAAAACAACTGAAGCTCAGTTTTTAAAAAAACGCAGTGAGCAACTTTTTAATGAGTTCAAAGCTCAAAAGCAGTTAAAGGAAAAAAACGAGGCTCTGTTCCTAAGGAAATTCACAGAGCATGGAGAGCTTCCTCCTAGCTTAGAAGTCAGCACAAAAATGGCAAGTTATCCGCACACTCAGTGGATGCTGGGACAACTGACAGCGAAACTGACTCGAATTGCTAACACATCGACAAATTCAAAAGAGCTGACTGGCAATCAGAAGCCTTTGGCTGCTAACGAATTGGTTTGGAAAACACCGGCTGAGCTGATGGTTTCAATGGCCCCTGACGTGGGAACTTCAACCAATCTCAATCCAGCCATGGATGGAAAAATCTTTGGTGCCCCAGTGGTTCAAGACTTTGAACAAGAGCTGGGAGTGAAAGATGCCAAACTTCCTGACCTCGTTCCAGGCGAAGAAATTTCAGATCGTTACATCCGATTTGAAATTGCCGAAGGCAACGTCATGTCTTGCATGGGAGCCTTCGGTAAGCTTCGCGACATCGTCGGCGTCCCGATCATTCCCTTGATGACAGTGTATGATTTCTTTATCAAGCGAGCCCTCGATCAGTATTTTTACAATCTGTATTGGAAGAGCTCGTTTATTTTAGTCGGCACTCCTTCGGGCGTTACTTTATCACCAGAAGGTGCTCAGCATGGCTGGAAATCCGACATCCAGATTCCAAATCAAATCACTTGGGAGCCCTTCTACTGCCAAGAATTAGATTGGATTTTATGCGAAAGCATTCGCCGTCACATGGCCCACGACAACGAAGGCAGGAACGGCGTTCTCATCCGCGGCGTCACCCGTGGAATTGAGCAAAAAGATTTGATGCTCAACTTGAAACGACAAGCTCGCTTTAAAACTGCAGTGTCAGCTCCATTGCACAGAGCCGATTATCCTTTGGACGGAGCTGTCGATGAGACTCAGCTGACAGCTCAAGACGACAGTGTGATTTTGAATCAGTTGCGCGAAGAAGTCCTGCAAGGTGGTTATTACTTGATCGACTACCGAGGCTACGCTGGGTACGAACCAGGTGACAATGTGGTGCATATTTTTGCGATGGGAGCCATGACAACTGAAGCTCTGAAGGCTTCCGAAGCCCTTCTGTCCAAGGGAGTTTACGCCAATGTCATTGTAGTCACTTCAAGCGATTTGCTGTGCGGAATTCTAGCTCATGAGAACGACTACAAGTATCTGAAACACACTTTGGCAGTGAATAGCAATTTGCACATTCACTCAACTGAAACTTTGCAAGCACCTGAACTAGTGACAATCGCTGGTCGTCGAGTGCCAATCGTCTCAGTTGCTGATGGAGAAGCCGGATTGCTGGATAATTTGGGTTCCATTGTAGGAACTCGGCAAGAATCACTGGCCGTCCGCCACCATTCGAAGTGTGGTCGCCCAAGCGAAATTTATGCTTATCACAACATGGATTGGAAAGCTGTGATCGAAGCTTGCGGCAAAGTTTTGGCTGAAACTGCTTTGGAAGAAGTGAAAGTCAGCGCGACCGTCTTGGGAGATGCTTCAATGACTCAGGCAACTCCAGCGAAGTGGACTGAACTTTGGCCGACTCGACACTGATGGAGAACGGAATGGCTGCGTCCGTAACAAAACTTACTCAACTTTCTTTTTCGGGAAAGTGGCAT
Source organism: Bdellovibrio sp. (assembly GCA_043741885.1). Classification (GTDB taxonomy): domain Bacteria; phylum Bdellovibrionota; class Bdellovibrionia; order Bdellovibrionales; family Bdellovibrionaceae; genus 21-14-0-10-47-8. Next base: position 5,477 of record JAYTZS010000337.1, read on the forward strand.
CGAGCTTCTGAGAAAAAATATGAAGAAGTGGTGCTGCTTGTTCCTTTTTGGGGAGCTCAGCCGAAGAATCTCAGTCGGCATTGCAAATTTTTAAATCGGCTGGGCTTTGACTGCGTGGTGTTTTCTCTGCAGGACAACTTCAAGGAAATCGCCACTCACTTTGTATCTTCTAAAATGGATTTTGGAATGAAGCATGTTTTGGCGGACCAAATAGAGGCTTTGCTGAATGAGATTGCCGGGCCTAAGATTGTTTTTTCTTTTTCAAACCCCAGTGCCAGCGCAATCGAAGCCATCGCCAGAAGGCATGCCAGCGATGTTCAAGCTTTGATCTGCGACAGCGGACCCTCCGGTCAATTCTGGAATTCCATGTTGAATTTCTTTTCGACTGAAAAGCCGATTGGCTTTCTGCCGCTCAAAGCTGCCGCTGCAACTGCCATGTCCTTTATATGGCATCCCCAGTTTTCAAAAGCCCTGCAGCAAGACCTGCAACAATTACCGAAAGGCTTTCGGATCCTTTCGATTCGCGGTTGGAAGGACAAGTTGATCACTCCAGCAATGATTGATCAGGCGTTTGAGCCTCACAAAGATTTAGAATGGCAGAAGCTCAGTCTTCCGCAGGCAAGCCACCTCAATGGCCTCAAAGATTTTGCCAGTGAATACGAACCTGCAGTTCACCAATTTCTCAGAGAAGTGTCGAATCCTCTAAAATAATTTGATCGCCATAAACAGACCTTCGCCGGTAGGAACAATTGCACTCTGATACCGTTTAGGATCGGCCAATCTCTCATTGAATTCTTTCATCACAGAGATCTGCTTTTTTGAGAACTGCGCTTTATTTCCGGTCAGCACAGAGCCACCGAGAAAAATATTATCAGCTAAAATCAAAGCTCCCTTTTTTAGGTGAGTCTCAACCCAATCCAAATAAGCTCCATAAGCCGATTTGTTGCCATCTATAAAAATTCCGTCGAACGGACCGTGACTTTGAATGCTTTGCAAAGTTTGTTGAGCGTCTCCTTCAACCAAGTGAACTGCCTTGCCCGGAGAGAGCACTGACCACTCGGCAAAAATCGTTTGCGCAAGTTGAGCGTGAGTAGGATCTTTCTCCAAAGTCCAAAGCACCCCGCCGCTCGCCAAGCCTTCAAGGATCCACAAAGCCGAAGCTCCGGTTAAAGTTCCAATCTCGACAAACCTTTCACATTTATGAGAGGCGATCAGAGTCGACATCAAGCGGGCTTCCGCAGGACTGAGGCTGATCGCAGCTTTGCCGATCGTCTGAGCAGCTGCACGAGCTTTGCCGAAAAGCACTGTGGGCTCATGAGGAAAAAGATGGTGCAAATAATTTTCCAGTGGAGTCGCCTCTTGATCTAATTCACGCATTGCCTGTTCTCTCACAGATGAGCTCTGAGCGTCAAAGGTCCTGGTGACATCGAGACTTCTTGAACACCCGGCCGCTTCAAATTAAATTAAGCTGTCGAGAAAAATACAATGCTTGAAGTTAAGAATCTGAAAACAGAGTTTCGCACAGATGAAGGCCGCTTTTTGGCGGTTGATGATGTGAGCTTCACAGTTCGCACCGGGAAGACTTTGGGAATTGTCGGCGAATCCGGCTGCGGTAAATCCGTGACGTCGCTTTCGATCATGCGGTTGATCCAAAATCCTGGAAAGATCATTGGCGGCGAGATTCTTTTCAACGGCCAAAATGTTTTGCAATTGTCTGAGGACAAGATGCGTGACCTTCGCGGCAATGACATTGCGATGATCTTTCAAGAGCCTATGACGTCGCTCAATCCAGTCTTCACTTGTGGAAATCAAATTGAAGAGACCATTCGCCTGCACCAAAAAAGTCTCACCAAAGCTCAAGTCAAAGAAAGAGCCTTGGAAATGCTGCGCTTGGTAGGCATCCCCTCTCCGGCTCAGCGCTATCATGAATTTCCGCATCAACTTTCAGGTGGCATGCGACAACGAGTGATGATCGCCATGGCCATCAGCTGCAACCCTAAGCTGCTGATTGCTGATGAGCCAACGACGGCTCTGGATGTAACGATCCAGGCGCAAATCCTGGATCTGATGCGAAAACTGCAAAAAGATTTTGGCGCCGGCATGATTTTAATCACTCATGATCTTGGAGTGGTCGCTGAGATGTGTGAAGACGTGATTGTGATGTATGCCGGAAAAGTGATCGAATCGGGTTCCGTCGAAGATATTTTTTATCGTCCCAAGCATCCTTACACTCGGGGCCTTCTGGATTCAATTCCGCACTTTGAAAGTGGCCAAGCGCTGGAGCGCCTGCGGACTATTCCCGGACTTGTCCCCTCACCGCTGAATCTTCCCAAGGGCTGTCGCTTTTATGATCGATGTAAAAAGCGCCAGGACAATTGTGCACTTGCGCAGCCTGCACTTTTGCCAATAGTTGATTCGCAAAATTTAGCGCAAAATTCAACTCAAAATTCGACGCCAATTTCGGAGCAAAAAGCAGCTTGTTACTACCCTTTGAAAGAGGGAGAGCATTTATGAGCTCGCTTTTAAGGGTCGAAAATCTGGTAAAGCACTTTCCAATTCAAGGCGGATTTCTTGGCCGAGAGATCGCTTCCGTCAAAGCGGTTCAGGGAGTCTCTTTTGAAATTAAAAAAGGTGAAACTTTAGGACTTGTCGGAGAGTCCGGCTGTGGAAAATCCACCCTGGGCCGCTGTCTCATTCGTTTGATAGATCCTACTTCTGGAAAAATCTATTTTAAAGACCAAGACATCACAACCTTAGCTGGATCTGAGCTGCGAGCTTTGCGCCGAGAACTACAGATCATCTTTCAGGATCCATTTTCCAGCCTCAATCCGCGGATGACAATTGGATCTGTGATTGAAGAGCCTCTCATTATCCACAAACTTTTTAATTCGTCCAAAGATCGTCTCGACCGAGTTCATCAATTGCTTGAGACAGTTGGCTTAAGAAAAGAACACTTCCAACGCTACCCTCATGAATTTTCTGGCGGGCAAAGACAGCGAATTGGAATTGCTCGGGCCCTTGCTGTCGAACCTCAATTGATTGTTTGCGATGAACCTGTGTCGGCACTTGATGTGTCGATTCAAGCTCAGGTGATCAATCTGATGAAAGATCTGCAGCAGAAATTTGGCCTGACTTATATTTTTATCGCACATGATCTGAAGGTGGTGGAGCATGTCTCCGACCGAGTGGCAGTAATGTATTTAGGAAAAATTGTCGAGATGGCCCGGTCTAAAGAGATGTACCTGTATCCGCAACACCCCTACACCAAAGCTCTTTTATCAGCGATTCCTGTGCCAGATCCGAGAAGGAAAAATGATCAGAGAATCATTCTTACGGGGGACGTCCCCAGCCCGGTCTCCCCGCCATCCGGTTGCAACTTTCATCCAAGATGCCCATTAGCGATTGAAGATTGCAAAAGGATTGTTCCACCCTTGGAAGAAAAACGCCCCGACCACCCGGCGGCTTGCATCCGAGTTTAGCTTTCGGCAGAAATTTTCAAGAGAGTATTCACAGTTTTCTTAAGCTTTTCGATTTCGAATGGCTTTTTGATAAAGTCATCAGCGCCTATTTCAAAGGCTTTTTTGATATCTTCGTCGCTGGTTTTTCCAGAAATGAAAAT